>CAWVVE010000016.1:0-14161 GCA_963933075.1 uncultured Verrucomicrobiaceae bacterium
AGAGCGGATCATTTTGAGTTCAGCCTCCAACTGTTCGCGATTATCATTGACGGCAGGATCGGCATTGAGCGTCACTTCAATTTTTCCGATTTTCTGCTTACTGACCTCTGTTTGCTTGACGATTGCGGCATGATCCTCCCTGCTTTTGGAGAGCATCAAGCGTGCCGCATCAAGGGTTCTGTTGGATGTTTCCATCTGTTTTTTACTGGCAGCAATCCTAGAACTGATTGTGGCAAGGTTTTCCGCTGCGGCAGTGGCTTCGGTGAGCTGCCCGGAGTGTTTCCCGATAGCTCCCTCCAGTTTTTTCTGTTGGGTTTTGACCACTGTTTGCGCTTGAGCGATTCGAGTGCCAAGTGCTGGCGGATTTGCAAGGAGGGAGCCAATTAATTTCCCGTCTGAACTGTTGAATACCCGGACATTGCCAACCCAGTCGGCAGCGATTAAACGGGAACCGTCGTGACTGAGGCATGCGGTGACAGGTATATCCGAGAAATCCTTGGCAACACTTTTTTCGCTGCCATTGCCGTCCCATACTTTCGCCTGCCGATCCCGGCCACAAGTGGCAATACGCCCATCAGCAGTATATGCCATGTCAGTGATACCGCTGCTGTGGGCAGTCCAATTTTTCACCTGCTTACCTTCGCTCATCTCCCATAGTCGCACACTGCCATCTTCTGATGCCGAGGCAATCAGGTTGGAGTCGGCCTGCCAGCTGATGGCAGTGATCGATTTACTGTGTCCCTTCAGCGTATAGAAGGGGTTTGCGGTAACGGATTCCCAGACAAAAAGGCCGCCATTGCGGTCACCGGTGGCCAAGAGGATGCCATCTGGGCTGAATGCGATCGAGGTAACCCAGTCGGTGTGCTTTTTGATATTTGCCACCTCTTTGCCGTCAGCGGTCGAAAAAATCTTGATCCTGCGACTGGGACCTCCCAGAGCGATCAGTTTGTGGTCTGCAGTGATATCGGCGGCAAGCACAGCATCGAATTCTGCCCCGATTTCAAATATTCGCTGGCCTGTCTTTACCAGCCATCCTACAACGAGCCCGGCTTTTCCACCTCTGCCACCACCGGCTATGAGTATGGATCCGTTCCGGCTGAAGGCAAGGCTGGAGGGGGTTCCTTCAGGGAAGGGGAGGACACCCTCAAGGCGAAGGGTGCTGCTGTTGTAGAGGAGGACTTGCCTCGGCACGGCGAGCGCGATGATCGGAGCCCAGGGGCTAGAGGCGATGTCTGATGGAGTCGCGGGTCTTGATGAGGTGACTGCCGGCGCAAGAACAAGGTGCTCAGGCATTGGCGGCGGCCCTTCTGGTTTGCCGGTTGTCGGTTGAGCCAGTTCGACTTTAAAAACGGGTTTTCCGGTCTTGGCCTTGCTTCCTGAGTTCTCCAGCAGGCCACCCGTAATCCAGTCGCGCATGACCTTGATCCGTTGAGCCGTAAGCTTGTCGGCTTTTGGGGGCATGAATGGTTCCTCGGCATGTGTGACCGAGCGAAACAGACGACTGCTGTCGGGTTCACCGGAATTTACTATTTCACCTGATGATCCGCCTTGCAGCAGGCTGGAGTAGGAAGTGAGGTCGAGTCCGCCTTTTTCCTTGTCCGGGTTGTGGCAATTCAGGCAGCGGTCTGCAAAAATCGGCCGGACATGATCATCGTAAGTGATCTTCTCCGCGGCATTGGCGGGCAGGTATATTCCTGTTATTGCACATGCCAACAAGGTGCATGTAACCACTGCGCTCTTCTTCTTTCCCAACCGAGCGATTTTGGATTTGGGTAGAGCGATGCCTGTTCCCATTACCTTTCTAGTGGTTAAAGATAAATTCTTTTGCATTGAGCAACGCCCAGAAAACATCTTCAAGATCCTGGCGGATAATTGCCGGATCCTTATCGATCTTCGCCAGTAGCTGGTCGCGTTCCGTGGCGGTTGGCAGGCGACT
This sequence comes from uncultured Verrucomicrobiaceae bacterium, assembly GCA_963933075.1. Lineage (GTDB taxonomy): Bacteria > Verrucomicrobiota > Verrucomicrobiia > Verrucomicrobiales > DEV007 > CACIUL01. The sequence goes on from CAWVVE010000016.1 coordinate 1,937, forward strand.
GAATGTCCGGATATAGAGGCTCTGGATAACGTGTTCTGGAGATTTTCCATCTGCAAGCATCTTCGCGACAACTTTTCCGCTTGCTATCCTGTTGCCGGTGGCGTCGCCATTGATAAGGTGCAGTGCTTGCCCAAGATTGGGTTCCATCTTGATTTCACAGGAGCAGACGGTTTTGCGCTCAGCCCGACCGAAGGTTCTAAGGAAGTAGTTGGAGACATTGCCGTCGGCGATCTGGACAGCTCGCGCACCGAGGGGCAATCCCTTGAACTTGTTTTTTGTGTCAGTGGCTTGGCTGATTGCATCAAGCATTACCTCGGCGCGCAGTCTGCGGATGGAGGCGTGTGAGAAGTTACTGTTATCCCCCTCGTTGCTTTTGTTGACCCTGGTTGACAATTGGTAGGTGCGTGATGTGCAGATATCGCGGACAAGTCGCTTGAAGTCGTAATTGTAGTCGGTGAATCGCTTGGCGAGGGTGTCGATTAACTGTGGGTTTGATGCGGGGTTGCTGATGCGAACGTCATCCACGGGGTTAATGATGCCTATTCCGAAGAAGTGTGCCCACACGATGTTGGCAAGATTGCGGGAGAAGAACGGGTTTTTTGGTGAAGCGATCCATTCAGCAAGGATTTCCCGCCTGTCCTGCCCGGACTTTATCTCAGGCTTCTCCGCACCAAGGAAAACCGGTTCCATTACCCGGCCTCCAACAGGGTGTTTGATGTCGCCGCTGGAACGGTTATAAACGATTACCTCGCGCGGGTCCTGGGCCCGTTTACGTCCGATCTGTGAGAAGAAGGACGCAAATGAGTAGTAATCGTTCATTGTCCACCGATCAAAGGGGTGGTTGTGGCATTGGGCGCACTGTAGGCGCATGCCCATGAATACCTGGGCAACATTCTCGGAAAGCTTCAGGGTATCACGTTCAATCTGGTAATAGTTGGTGGAGGGATTGGTGAAGGTTCCTCCTGTAGAGGAGAGCAGTTCCTGAACAATCTTGTTAAACGGGATATTATTGGCAATGCGTTCCTGCAGCCAGTTGTAATACAAGAGTGTAGCCTTGTAGCTGACTTGATTATTCGGGTTGGTGCGCATTTGCAAAAGCTCGGCGAATTTCATCACCCAGACTTCAGTGAACTCCTTGCGCGCAAGCAGCTTGTCGATCAATACTTCGCGTTTATTCTTGGAGGTATCGGCCATGAATATGCGAAATTGCTCCTCGTCAGGGAGGGTTCCGGTAATGTCAATTGTTGCCCTGCGAAGAAACTCTTCATCACTGCATAAGTCGGAGGGGACAATGCGCAGTTTGTGCAGTTTTCCTGCCACCAAGGGATCAATGTAATTGGCAGCCGAAAATTCGGGGCGCTGATATTCAAGGTCTTTCGGGATTACGATGATTTGTGCTCCTACTGTAAAGGTTGCAAAGCGTGCCATGACAAAGGCTTCGCCGCGGTTACCTGCGGTTACCATCCCCTCCTTATCGATGGCGGCAGTGGGGGAATTGTTCGACTCAAACACCGCAAGGGTGGTGACATCCCTTGTGGTTCCGTCCGAGTATTTAGCAACAGCAATGAATTGCTGCCGTGAGTCCTTGCCCTCCAGGACGAGTTGTTGCGGGAAGATGTTCAGAGCGACCGGGGTTGCAATCTCCTTGTTGTCGTCTGGGGCTCCGTCTGCCAGCCAGCGGTGCAGTGTCTTGTAATATTCGCTTTTTTTGTCAACCAACTTGCCGCCGGTATGGGGGACAGAGCCAGTGATTTTCTCGATCATTAGGCTTTCCGCGGGAATTGCCAGGTTGATGCGTCGGCTGGTGAGTTCTCGGGTAATTCTGTGATAGTCACCGGCGGGGTCATACCCAAAAAGTGAAAGCATGAAGCCGTCCTGTCCGCGGGCAGAACCGTGACATGAGCCGGTGTTGCATCCGGAACGCATAAAGATGGGCATCACATCAAGCCGGAAACTGATGGGCCTGTCCTCTGCCGATGCAGCGACCTTCAAGGGGACGCTCACATGTTGGCCGTGAAAGGTGCTTTTTAGGGTTGTTTCGCCGTCAGTCCTCGGTCGGAGGAGATTACCGGCAACGGTCACCAGTGACGTGTCCTGTGGGCTGAAGGTGACCTTCTTGGTAATGTCCCGGGTAGTGCCGTCCTGATAGCTGGCGACCGCGACGAGACGTTGCAGGTCTGCATTGGAGGAGAGGGTGATGGCTGTTGGGTAAATGGCGATTGAGATGAGTCCATCGGCATCATTGGGCGTGGTGATATCTTCGGCGGATTTGGTGACAAGAATGACCCCGTCGGGCCAATTGGCGCCTTCGCGGATCCATTCAGTCAAGGTTGCTACTTGACCTTCACTTAATGGCCCATCCTCAGGCGGCATGATGTCATCGTCATCGTGGGCAAGTGAGATCCGGGTGAGGACTTCACTGTTCTGGGGCTTGCCGGGAGATATTCCGGGACCGGTATCGCCGCCCTGCAATGCAGCTTTACGGGTACTCAGGTCGAGGTTTCCCTTTTGTTTCTTGGCGCCGTGGCAACTAATGCAACGGCCCTCGAGGACGGGCTGGACGTCCCTGGAGAAATCAATCCCGCTGGCGGGCAGCGCGATGGCAATGAAAAGCAGTGGGCAGAGGACTGATTTCATTTATTTTTTGCATCAAGCCGGAGTTTCTCCAGACGGGAGAGTGGTTTTTTTGGTGGCGCTGCCTTGGCTACGGCGGGGGGAGCTGTTTTCGTCTCGGGTTTTGGACTTGGCTTGGGTGTTGCTTTTTTGGGAGGAGGGTCGACTCGCAAAACACCGCCGTGGCCGACGTTATGGGGGATGGTTGTGCCAGCTGCCGGAATAGTCAGGTGACAGAACAGGTTCTTGTGTTGTCCCTTGGGGCTGTCCGGGGCAATGCTCACAGGAAAACTGATTTCGGTCGTTGTCTTGTCGATTTCAATTTCCGGGGCGCTAACCTTGGCGGGCAGGCCCAGTAACTTGACTTTTGCCTTACCCTCGAAGGGGGTGCTCTGGGTTAATTTGCAGACTACCTGCCCGGCTTTACCCTGTTCAACGGCAGCCATCTGGATTTTCATTCCGAGGTATGGCTCGGAAATGGTCAGGGGCACGAGGGGGGAACTGGCCAGGATTTGTCCTTTACCTGCATCTGATTCGCCCATCACCGCGATTTTCCAGGTGCGCAGGGATGCCCCGCTGTTGGCGGTAAGCGTATAGGTGATCTCGTTTTTTCCCTTGGGAATCTTTATGGTCGGCTGTGAGCTTATTCCCGGAGGGCTCCAGAGTTGGCGAAGCGTGATCGGCGCATCAAAGCCTTCCTTGCGGGTCACTTTAACGCGGAGCCCTAGAGTGCCGTTGCGAACCAGTGGCACTGCGGGAGGTTCAACATTGATTTCGAAGGGCAGTTCCTCGACCACGGCAACTGCAAACCTTGGTGCGATGCTTTTGTAATAGACAGTGTTGTTGGGTTGTCCTAGCACGAAGTCAAGCGGTTGCGAAAAAGAGCCGCTAATCTTTTTTTCCGCATCAGCATGCCTGGCAATGAGGCTGGACAATGCCCCGTTGAGTGGGGCCTCGGCGGTTGCCTCAAAAAGAAGGACCCCAGAGCTGACGCTTGCATGCATGGGGTCGGCTTTAAGGGTTACTCCTTCCGGTAAACCGCTGGCTTCAATAAGCAGATCACCGCCAAAGTTTGTCCTCCCAGCATTAATCCGGGTGGCAAATCGGTTGCCACGGGCAACATAGACCATTTGCCGGGACTGGTAATCTGCACGGGCAAAGTAGGGGATGGTGAGTGAAAGGTTCGGGGATATTGCCTGTGCCTCAATGCGATAAACGTAGTCATCTCCTCCTTTTTTAAGGTGGTCACGGACTCTCAATGTGAACTCGCCATCAGCGGGCGCGGTGAAGTCGATCTTGCTGTCCTGCTGGTTGTCGGCGTCGTCATTGCTGGCGATGTGTTTCTTGTCAGGTCCGTAAAGGTTGAGAATTGTGTCCAGCGGTGAGCCAATTGATTTTGCGTGGGCACGGAATATGAAGCGTTGACCTTTCTTTGCGGTGAAGTGGAACCAATCCTGGTCACCGTCATTACTGATGATGCCATTGAATGCGGCAGGAAGCGGAACCGTTGCCGCGGTTGCCTGGGCAAGGTTGTTGTTTGGCTCGGTTTCAAGGATGTTGGGAAAGGGCGACACCCTCAGGATGTTTGGTGCTGGAGAGAGCAGACCGTCAGATTCAGCGCGGATAAGAAAACGCTCATCGGCTTTGGGGGGCAGGGTAATTGTCCTTGTGGTGTCTCCGGCAGGGTCACCAATCAACTTCACTTCAAGGTCAGTCCCGGATTGCCCGCCGGCTGGATAGACGGCTATCGGGCGCGGGAATGCCCCGAGATGAAGCCTGTATCTGCAGTTGCCATTTCCAGTATAGGAGCTTTCGCGGATCTGGATGATGTAGTTTCCATCAGCCGGGGCGATTACCGAAACGAAGCTGTCCTGCAGGAGAAGCGCGGTGTCATCTGATGCGCTCAACTCGAAGCGTTCGGTGTTAAGGATTGCCAGGTAGGGGTCATAAAAAGACCCGGCAAGGCGTATGCCTTCAATCTCCGCGCTTATACGCTGCCCTTTTTTGGCCGCAGTGACATAATAATCAACGTCTTCATTTTCAAGCACACCTTCCACCGTAGTGTTCATTGCCACCGGCTGCGGACTGGAAAAATCACTATTGGGTTCTTTTTCAGCAAGATTGTTGAATTGCCCGACCCAGAAGCTCTTTACCTGCGAGAGGCCGCTGCTTGTGCGTATACGCATAAGGTGCTCACCGAGAGCTGCCTCTTTGGCAATGGTTACCTTGGTTTTGACATGCTTCGGGCTGATGACCTCGATCGGGCCAAATGTAAACCCTGCCGTGTAGGCCATTACCTCAACGGTGTCACTCAGGCGATCGCCATGGAAATTAAGCTCAATTGCAGTGCCGCGGCTGGCCCCACGGGGGAGGATGTTGCTGAGGGCAGGGCTTGAGGCAAAGACGCTTTGGGTGAGCATGGCCGGAAAGGCTAGCACCAAAAGCAGGCGGGTGAGTTTCATCGTTACTGCGATGGTTGATTTTCCGTTCAGGCGACGATATTCGTGATCACTTTTCCGCCATCGACAATTTCAATCGGCCGGTCACCGGGAGCCATCAGTTCCTTGTCGGCTATGATTCCAAGTTGCTTATAGACGGTGGTTGCCAGGTCGGCTGGGAAAACCGGGTCTTCTTCCGGCTCGGCGGCCAGTGCATCAGAGGTGCCATGGACAACGCCCTTCTTGAGTCCTCCTCCCGCGAGCAGACCGCTGAATACTTTGGGCCAGTGGTCGCGTCCCGCGTTCTTGTTTATCTTGGGAGTGCGTCCGAATTCCGAGGTAAGCATGACAAGTGTGGAGTCGAGCAGCCCGCGTTCTTCAAGGTCGCGGATCAGGCGTGCGTAGGCCTGGTCAAGGGGTGGAGCCTGTCCTTCAAACGCGCCTTTGACGTTATCATGGTGATCCCAGCTCCCGTAGGTCAGGGAAACGAAGCGCACTCCGGATTCGACAAGACGTCGGGCAAGCAACATGCGCTGGCCTGCGGCATTACGTCCGTATTCGTCGCGCAACTTGGCAGGTTCCTTGTTGATGTCGAAAGCCTCCCGTGCTTTTTGCGAACTGATCAGGCTGTAGGCTCGCTGATAGAATGTATCCATTGCATCAACCGCATCGGATTTCTCGGCCTTTTGAAAGTGGGCATCAACGGTTTGCAGGATTGACTTGCGTTTGCTGAAGCGAGCCTCATCAATGCCGCTAGGCAATGCCAGGTCACGCACGGTGAAGTTTCCGTTCGCCGGATCGCTGCCGAGGCTGAAAGCTCCGTAGGCTGAACTGAGGTAACCGCTGCCGGCGTATTCGTTAGGTTGGTTTGGGATGCAAACGTAGGGTGGTAGATCGGCACGGGGGCCGAATTCATGACTGACCACGCTGCCGAAGCTGGGATAGTTGAGCGCAGGGCTTGGTTTATAGCCGGTAAACATGTTGTGCACGCCACGCTCGTGGGCTGCCTCACCGTGGGTCAGTGAATTCAGCACAACCAGTTTGTCGGCAATAGCTGCTGTGTGTTTGAAATGAGGACCGAAACGTGTCCCGACTATCTTGGTGGCAATGGAATTAAGCGGGCCTCGATATTCAGTTGGGGCGTAGGGCTTGGCGTCAAAGGATTCCTGTTGGGCAATGCCACCGGGAAGAAAGATATGGATCACGGATTTTGCCGGTCCCTCCTTTGACTCGTAGTGTTTTTGTGCGGCATTTGCCTCCATGCGAAGGAACTCCGGCAAGGAAAGGCCAAGTCCTCCAACCAGTCCAACCTGCAGGAAATCCCTGCGACTGGACATCATTGGGCGTAGATGAAATTTACTGCCACAACCCGAATATTTTTCCCCCTTGATTCTCATAGATTGCTTATTATCAAAAAGCTGGATAAAACCTAGCAGTGCCCGTAGATACGTCAAGGACCGCAGGACCGCTCTATCAGCTTTATTATGTATAGATTAGACGGACTCAGCAGGCGCAATCTCACGCCATTTTTTGTAGTGGCTTGAGACAATCCTCCCCGTTGCCAGATTACGCTGTATGAAACCGCCTTTACGGACCCTGGATCTAGAAAAAAAACGTTGTGCCTTCCAGTTTCCGGGCGTTTTCATCAAGGCGCCTGGGGTCAGCGAGGGGACCGCTATTGTTGGGCTTGCCTTTAATCCTCTCCTCTTGATCCTGCAATCGGGACCGCTTCCGCAGCGCGTGACGCCAGCGGTCAGCATCTGCGGATGCACGCAGCGTTACCCATATCGCGGTGGCGCTGCACACGAATAAGGTAAGGCCTATAATGAGAATAGCGGACATTGAGTATAGTGTTAACTATAGAGAAGCTTATCATTATAAACGAATTATTCAACCTTTTCAGAGGTTTCCCTGTATTAGTCTTCAAGTAGGTTTTTTACCCCTGTAAGCATTGAGTATTTGCCGATACCGGGGGTCCCTTGAATACGGGGTGCTCTGGGATTCTCCTGTTAGGCCCTTTGTGATAAAGAAATAGGCTCAGGGGTTATCCCGGGCACCGTGAGCAGGAGGCGATATCTAAATGCCTGGAATGGGCCGCAAAAAATTCCAAACAGTATTGTTAACGGGGAGCTGCGCCCGTTTAATCAAGCTTCAGCCGTAGCCTCGGCACTTTCCACCAAGCTGGTCTCTTCATCCTTTTCAACGAAGAGATCTACCCAGGAGATGTAGGCCATTGGAGCAGAGTCACTTGGTCGTGCTCCCAGCTTGGTGATACGGGTATAGCCGCCGACGCGTTCCGAGGAGGCCGGGGCCACCTCAGCAAAGAGCTTCTTTACCGACTCTTTCTGCCGCAGGAATGCAAAGGCACGGCGCCGGTAGTGTACGGATTTGGCTTGTTCTCCCGCCTGTTCGGCGATGAGTCCTTTTTTTCCGAGGGTCACTAGCTTTTCGGCCACCGGGCGCAGCGCCTTGGCCTTGGCCAGAGTCGTGCGGATTTGACGGTGTTCGATCAGGCTGCAGGCCTGATTTGCAAGCAATGAACGGCGATGCGCTTTGTTGCGCTGTAATTTACTGGTTTTGCGGCGGTGTCTCATGGCCCGTGTTGCAATTGGCGTGTTGGCAGAGCTTTCTGGTAATTTATCTTCTGCGTTATGAGGGGAGCGTGATTATAGGCCTTAGGCTTTTTCGCGCAACGCGAATTTGTAGCGTTATCTCTTTGTTTAGTCGTCCAGATTTGCGGCGATAAGCTCCTCCAGTCCCGGTCCTTGGGGTTCGGGGATGTGCAAGGTGCCGGCCAAAAGTGAGGGATCAAGAAGGCTTGCATCAAGTTGCATGCCGAGTGAGAGCCCAAGCTCTTGGAGTTTTTCCTTAATCTCGTTGAGGGATTTTTTACCGAAGTTACGGTATTTAAGCATTTCGGCTTCGGATTTCAGGGCCAACTGGCCAACAGAAGTAATGTTGGCATTGTTCAGGCAGTTTGCCGCACGAACTGAAAGCTCGATCTCATTGACACTCATGTTGAGCAGCTTGCGAAGTTCCGCATTCTCTTCGCTCTCTGCTTCAGGCTTATCCTCAAACTCAATCTGGTTGTCATCGTAGTTGACAAAAACATCAAGGTGATGGCGCAGGATTGCTGATGATTGAGTAAGTGCGTCGTGTGGCTCGATGCGGCCGTCAGTCCATATCTCAAGGATCAGCTTGTCGTAGTCCGTTCGTTGTCCGACGCGCGTGTTCTCAACGCTGTATTTAACGCGGGTAACAGGAGAAAATATTGAATCAATAGGAATGACGCCAATGGGCATGTCCTCACGCTTGTTTGCATCCCCGGTGGCAAAACCGCGTCCTACCCTCACTTCCATTTCGCACTCGAAGCTCATTTTGCGGTCAAGGGTACAGATGTGTTGATCTTTGTTGACCACTTCATACTGGGCATCCTCGGTAATGTCGGCAGCGGTGACTTCACCGGCTTTCGTCAGTTTCAAGTCCAGCATTTTCGGTTCCTTGTTCTCGAAGTGCTTGAACTTGACCTTTTTCAGGTTGAGCACGATGTCGGTAATGTCCTCAAGGACACCGGGCAGGCTGCCGAACTCATGTTGCGCTCCTTTGATTTTGACGGAGGTGATGGATGCACCCTCAAGTGAGGATAGCAAGACACGTCGCAGGGAGTTGCCTACGGTGTGGCCGTAGCCGGCATCAAAAGGCTCCGCAGCGAAGCTCGCATAGGTTTCGGTGGCGGTGGTTTCGTCTTTAGTAAGGCGATCCGGCATTTCAAACCGGGCTAATCGAACTGGCTGTCCTTCGGGCATGGGTAGTTTTTCTTGTTTGCCGGGTTTCCCCTGACGAGTTTGGTGAACAGGACCAGCTTATTACGTCCAGCACCCAGGGACCAACGGCAGATTATATGACTCGCGGGCGCAGAAGCTCGGGTAAAATTGCCTATTTGCAAGGCGGAAAATGCCGGATTCTTATACCCATCGCCCTGTGGGGGTGGGGAAGCCCCATAAAGCCCCCAGCATTGGAGCTGAGGCCTATCTGGCCTCAGCTTTCTGTATTGTGAGTTTCCTCCTTCGTGCAACTTCCCACAAATAGAGAAGTCCGACCCAGTAGGTAAAGGTTTCGCGAAATTCGGAGATGTTGTTGAAGAGGCTGCCGTTGTTGTCCCAGCCTGCATCCTCCAATCCATGGGCGAGTTCGCTCGTGAGCAGTCCGCACAAGAGGGTCAGCACCGAGTGGATGTCAGGGATCAACGGTTGCAGCTTGACCGGCAGCCGATTCCTGGCGAGTGGCAAGAGCAGAAAAAAAACGACAGTCCCGCCATCCGTCAGCTTCTTGAGCCAGCGGGTGATATTTCCTTGGTTATGGATGTTGAAGTGCTCGTCCCCGGGGCGTTGTGCTCCGCTAAGGGCACTCCAGTAGTGATCCCCCCAGTCGATTTCCTCCATGAGGAATAGCAGACAGGCGAATGTGCCCAAGTGCCAGAACCAGCGCCATGCATTATGCCTCTCGAGGCGTGCAGCGCGCCAGCAAAGCACCGCGGCTGATAAGAGCAGGAGATTCTGCGCGTTTTCGATCAGTCCGAATTCACGCTGAGTAGCGGGACTGGTGATCGTTTGCAGGATCTCTACTCCCGAGAAGTAGAGGGCGATGAAGAGGAGGGAAAGCGAAGCGGGGGCGACTGCATAGAGGAGAATGCGTCGCTTGTCCTTGAACATCAATATTGGATTAAGGCATCAATATAAGTGGAGGAAGGGGCACCCCTCCATTCATGGTTGACCCACGTCCGCCTGAATTGTCGTCGTTAACTCGGGCGGCCTATGAGCTAAGCCCAAGCCGACCTTTACGCAAAATTCTGTCCTTAAGTAATCCTCGCGGATTACCATTTCTGAGTTCTGCCGGTGCCGAACTTGCTCTGGAAGCCAAGCTCGGGAACCAATTCCGAGTATCCGTGATTGAGATCCCACCAAATACTCTTTCCTGCATAATCCGGCCGGAAACTGCCCTTGTAGGTTGCAAATGGGAACGTGGCAAATTCATAAACCCCATAGCCGGCACGAATCACCGAACGGTAACTGCCCTTTAGGATCCCGTAGCTTGCCGCGTGGACAGGACCTTCTTCCTTTATGGTGCGGGACCACGTGTAGGGGATTTCGTTGATGCTGTAGACAATGTTTGCAACTGCGCGGGACAGTTTGCGGATGCGGTTTTGTTTTCCGCCTGGAGGTGACTGGATGTCAGCAAAGGAGGAGCTCGTGACGAGCAAGCATGTGGCAAAGGCAAAAATGATGATCTTTTTCATGTTTTGAATGTTCTAAACTAGGGGGATTTGGGAAACTTTGACAACTCTAATTTTCGAAAAAAACGCCTATTTCATGTGATTGGGGGGGTAACAGCCCTTAAAATTGGCAAAATTGGTAAAATTGGTTTGCATTTGGCGTTGCGATTGACCGGTGTCTTTTCTATTGTGCGCGCCCTATGAATGAGCAGGTTCAAACATTGGTTGACGCTGGTCGACTTGATCCCCAGATAGGTGAAAAGATTTCTCACCTAGAGCCGGGGACTTTTTGTCTCCATAAGAGCTGGGGTTCAGGAGTCGTGAAGGAGTGGGACTTGTTCGGAGATCGCATAGTAATTGATTTTGAGGAAAAATCCGGTCACGGGATGAAATTGCAGTTTGCCGCCGATTCTCTTGATGTGCTCGAGGGGGAACACATTTTGGCAAAATTTGCCAGTGATCCGGAAGGTGTCAAAAAACTGGCAGTCGATGAGCCCGTGGAATTTGCCAAGCAGCTTCTGACAAGTTTTGGTGGATCAATGCTGCTTGATAAGGTGGAGGACGAGGTAAAGGGGCGGATTGTTGCAGAGGGCAAGTATCGCAGTTGGTGGGAATCGGCCAAGAGGCAGATTCGATCCGACCGTCGTTTTTTACTGCCTTCAAAGAGAAATATCCCATTTGAACTTCGTGATGCGAGCTTGACTGCCAGTGAGGCACTGATCGGGGATTTTGAGGCAGCAAAGGATATTAAGGCAAAAATTAAAGTCCTTGAGAATCTCCGCAAGGATCTGGAGCTTTTTGATGACCCGGCAATTGAGCTTGCGGATGTGATCAACATCGCCGGTTCCACAGTGACGGTCGCCATTAAAAGGACGCCCGGGGTGGCAATTGAGTTGCTCTTGGCGCGTGATGCGCTTGTGGAAGGTATAGAGGGTATTGATGACCCCGGGCGAATGCAGGTTGCGGATGTTTTGCAGGATTACAGTGAGAGGTTCCCTGAAATCCTCAAGGGCATGGGAGTTGCATCCCAACGGCAGGTTTATGTGTTGACTCAGGAGGTGTTCGGTGAGGATCAATGGGTTATGCAGTTGATTACTGCCCTTGAGGGGGCCGGGACGCGTGCTATTGCTGAGATCTCCAAATTTCTTCACGAAAATGATAAGGGAGATGAGCTTTCCCGTAAACTTGTCACCGGTCTGCAACAACGCAGCCTCGGGGCAGAAGTGTTGGCCTGGATATGCAAGGAACGCCAGGGACTGGCTGCAGAGGTTTTCAGTGACCCCGGCATCTCTGCTGCCATCATTGCAGCGCTGGAACGGGATCATCTTGATGAGTCAACCCCCAAGACAAACCGGCTGCATAACCTGTTGATGGATGACAAGGGCCTCGTTCCTGACCTTCTTGCCAACAGTGATACGGCCGAGGTCCGCTACTTCACCCGCCGGATTCAATCAACTACGGTCTTTGAGGGGCTTAACAAAAATTCCCTCTTGGCGCGTATTATCAAGGCGTTCCCTTCAGTGGAAGACCTGATTACCGGGGAGAAAGCCGAAGGTGCTGAGGTGAGTTCGCAGTCTTCCGGCGTGATTGTCTCATGGGAAAGCCTCCAGCAGCGTCGGGAGAAGCTTGATGATATCGTTAACAAGAAAATACCGGAGAACTCCAAGGAGATAGGTATTGCCGCGGAATACGGTGACTTGAAAGAGAACTTTGAGTTCAAGGCGGCCAAGCAGCAGCAGGCGGTACTTATGCGTCAAAAGGCTGAACTGGAGGCTGAGATTTCCACCGCTCGCGGAACAGATTTTTCTGAAGCGGACGGGGCAGCTGTTGCTGTTGGGACGATAATTGACATTAAGGACGTCAATGCAGGCGATCAGGAGACGGTTACTGTCCTTGGTGCCT
>CAWVVE010000017.1:0-13527 GCA_963933075.1 uncultured Verrucomicrobiaceae bacterium
GCGCAGGTTGGCTGAAATCAAACGGCCATGACCCCAGGCTCGTCAAAAAAGTCCACATCCCCCAGGCAAAAGCCCTGCTTTCCCGGGGACAATTGCTCAAGCACCCGGCAGTCGTGCTGCACGAACTCGCCCACGCATACCATGACCAGTTCCTCTCCTTTGAGCATCCTGCAGTCATCGCTGCATACAAAAAAGCCAAGGATGCAGGAAGTTATGACAGGGTCATGCTTTTTACCGGGCAAAATGTCAGGCACTACGCCATGACCAACCACAAGGAATACTTTGCCGAGGGCACTGAAGCTTATTTCTACCGTAATGACTTCTACCCGTTCGTGCGCGCTGAACTCAAGAAACATGACCCCGACCTCCACCGGGTAATGGAAGTGGTTTGGGGGCCTGCCCGTTAAGCGGAACGCAATCCGTATCAATAAGGGCCTCTATTGCCCTTCGCCATCCTCAGCAATAGTAGGATCGACAGCCAGGATCTGCTCAAGCATTTCCTTCACCTCCTCTGCCGTAATGATTGCCATCTGGTAGGAGCGGTTTCGCTCCGGTTTTAATTCATCAATGGAACGCATCGTGTATGTTGAGGGTAGTCTCTTTACAGGTTTGCCTTTCTTCCCCTTGAGGGCACTGAAATCAAAGGCATCAAGAAACAGGTCCAGTTGCGCATCCCTGAAACCGGAGGGCAAGAGCAACTCTATGATGTAGCGGCCTTGAAGTAATAGCCTGACCTGCCTGCGACCATCGGGAAAACTCTGCTCACTACCCTTCAAGCCGGCAACCCTTTTCCTGGCAGGACCTGCGCCTGCACCCTTCCCTTGCTGCTTTGCAAGCACAGAAAAATGCTGGATAGAAGGATAGAAGCGCCCTGTATCAGTCAGTTTCACCCTGACAATCAACGGTGTTTCTTGCTTGCTCTTGGGCTCTGATTCAAAGACACGGGTCGCTCTTGTTTGAATCCATTTTGTGTATGTATTCTTTGCGCTCGCCTGCTTCAGCTTCCAGCCTTTCACCTTAACGGGCATGGCAGCGGATAATTCAGCAGGAAGAAGCGGAAGCACAGGCAACTGCTTGATCTCCGCGCCCCACGCGGGGATCGGTGCCAGCATTGCCAACGACAACCAACAGAAACGACTACTTGTCGAGATACTTGAAATAAATAACACGATACTTGATTACAGGTTGCGGTGGATTGTAGGCATCCTCAAGGCTTGATGCCTGATAGCGGATATCGCCAAGCGAATGCCTTGTGAAATCGTCCATTCCAACCTCCTGGGGCCCGTCATACTCTGGATAGCTCCCTTCAATATTGAGCACAAGCCGACCCCCGGTCTGCGCCGCTCCATTCCGCCTCAGGGGTGGTGATCCCGGTAATCCGAATAAACGGTCGGTGCTGTTCTCATCGAGATTAATATTACTGTCCGGCACGGCCAATCGATCCCATTTCCCTGCTGAACTCAAGTGGGCATTACCCGGAACCCCGTCTTTGCCCGGCCATACATAGCGCTCAATGATGGCAAAGAACCGCTTTTCCCCAAGCACCCTGTCGCCTTTCTCAAAGAGGCCATATTCGCTGTTTGATCGAACCTTTTTAACCGTTTGAGCAACGCCCCAAAGACCAAACGTATTGGATTGAGTGGTCAAGCAGCCGGCCATATCTCGCAGGAAGGATTCTGATTTCCAGGGATCTTCCCCGTTCTCAAACCCTGCAACATCCGCCAACTCGCCAATGAACTCAAAGACCTCATTGTCGTCCTGGTGGGCAACAATACCGTTAATGAAATTATCCACTGCGCTATTGGAGCGAAGGTGCTTGAACACCCCTTCCAGGGGTTTGCGTCGCTCCGGCGCATTAAACCAGCGATTGCGGGGGTAAATGCGGGAATTGATGTTTACCTGCCCTGCGGTGCTGTTCATATATGAAATGGTTGAAAAACTATCGGGCAGGGTGTTATCGATTCTCCAGTTGGCGTGCTGCATGGGGTAAGTCGCACCAAGTAGCTCCAGCAACAGCCAATCCGGCGGATCTCCCTGCTTGGCAGCCGCACCGAGATCCCAGGTTCGCCACGGCACTCCTGATTGCATCCCCGTATGGATTACTGACCAGTATCCCTTGGATGATGTCCTGCTTTTTGAATTGTATTCATCATTGCGTTTATAGGAGTGACCTGAGAGTTTCATCCCTGAGGGACCGCGCTGGATATACTTGTATTTACTCTTCTCCGGCGAACCCTCCTCAGGCTCAATGGAGTTCCTCGCTCCCGGAGTTCCAAACTCTCCATCGCTATCATCAGTATCAAGCACCCACGAGTTGACGATGCCACTTAGTCTTGGATCAGCAATTTCCCAGGCAAGCACAAGAGGTTCGCCGCTTAACAGGTCAATGACGGCATCCCCGCTCAAGGTATCCGATTCTGTCTCTCCAAGAGGAATCATCTGCCGCGGCCGTCCTGCCCCGCTGCCTGCGCGCTGAAGGTCAGGTTGCACTCCCATCCCAAGCCTGATCTTGTAGCTCAACCTGATCCGGGATCCCAAAGCGGCACGATAGACGAGTTTCTGGGCATCCTCGACAGGTATCAGTCGACGTTGCCTGCCAATAACCTGCGGCACTGAACTGGCAATCACGCGCTGGTTCACCGCGCTACCGCGTAAAGTTGCCTTTGCCGGGCCAATGTTGCCGCTTGGCCTGGCAATCAACTGGCCAAGGCTCCGGGCATGGTTCCAATTCCGTGAACCGTGTCGGTCGGCCGGTGACCGCGCGCCAAACTCCTGTTCGTTCCGCACTCCGGCTCCGGATGACTTAATTCTCAGGTAATCGACCCGGGTCGGGAAGTGCTCCGCACGCACCACCGCCCCGAATGAGGGCATGTAGTATTCTGTCTCATACCGATACGTTATGTAATATTCCCCGGGATTGGGTCCCGGTTCAGGCTCAAAGATCAGGCGCACCTCCATAATATGCGGACCCGGTGTCTGCGGCAGCATCAGCACCTCCTCACCACCGGTATTAAATCTCCAATACATCCGCTCAGGGGCATTACCCCTCATCTCCTGCTGATGCGGCGAATAATTAACACTCGTCGTTCTTAAGGAATACGAACGGCTGAATGGCTCCAAGTCGTTGCCCATCGTGGTCGTCGCCATGCGAGCCATCAGCAGCATGTTCAAGGCAATTTGGAAACACTCCCGCTCACCGTATTTGTCAATAAAGCTTGCTCCGTAACCCGGCCACTTACGGCTCATGTAGCGCATCAGCATTTCAAGTTGAGCCCGGTTGACCATGTTACCGGCAAGCACATTGCCCCCGCTCTCATCCTGCACGCGGCGGGTGAACCCGAAACTACCCATCAGCGAATGCAGGTGCAGCACCCTGTCACCGTCAGGATTGACCATGAAAGGCTGCTGGTAGAGCGGACCTGCCTCAAGGGACAAGGGATAGTTAGTGGTAAACAGGCGGGATTTTCCGAATACGTTGAACTCGGGGGCGCGACTATAAAATGTCAGGTTAAAACGTTGCCTGTTGAGCCAACGTTCCGGGTCGGCAACATTGACGAAATCAAGGATCGCCTCCATATAGCGGCTGAAACCATGCAGCCAACTGTGTGCCAACAGCCGGTTATGATCCAGTTCCGATGGTGAATCAAATAGCACGTCCAGATTGACAGACCTCGGGTGACCCAGTGACCAGGGGCGTCGGTTTCTTCCCTCATTGAATGTGGTTGCGCCATCCCCCCTGAAAAACATCGGCGTCATCATCCCCATTCTCACCATCTGGTGGAACGCCCGGTCCTCACGGGGCGATGGCTTGCCGAGGGCCACATTGAAATTAAGTTTTGTGCTTTCATCATCCATCCAGAAAGCATAGCGCCCGACCATACTGTTATCCTTACCCGGTAATTTTCCGGGATCCTCAAAGACGGGCATCCAGCGCACCCTCATTTCCGGACGCGACCTTGAGGATGAATCGTCGCTGGAATTAGCCCCAACCGCTATTGGCGGTAATACCTCACCGGGAAGGGGCTCATTAAGGTCCACGGATTCCGCATCCCGTGTCGCTTCATCTTTGGGGTCAGCAGTAACCTCACCGGTATGAAGGGGCACATGCCTCACCCCGCCGGAACTTCCAATGAGAGACAGTCTGCCGGGGTTCACAATCCAGTGATCAACTGCACTGGCGGGAGCCGAATTAGCCTCAATGGAAAACGGTCTGGATTGGGTGCCGGAAATCTCCGCCTGCACAAGGTTAAACGATGCCTCAACCTCATTAATGGGAGCAGGAGGGGGAATATTAGTCCGTAACAAGTCAATGGCGTGACTCAGTGCCCCCTGTGCAATCATCTTTGTCCGCTGGGCGTCATGGATGGAGGCGGAAGCCCCTGACTCGACTGACATACTGGCGATAAACCCAACGGCAAGAATCGTCAGGGCCGCCAACAGGAACATGGTGGTCACCAGCGCAACACCACAGCGGAGGGAACGCCTCCCGGCAAGTTTCCTTCTCTTCGGTATGGAATTATTGGCCATTGAGCAGATTCACCCTCGTCGTGAAGGTTCTTGCATTTTTAATGTTCCTATCAAGCAAGGCACGATTGAAACGCAGGATGGATTGCTCAACATCAAGCGATCCGTCTGCCGAGAAAATGTTTTCCACATCGGGGATATCCATCTGCCGGGAAACAACCGTTGAATCGACAGTCACCACGGTAATATCCACCGCAGAAGGCACACGATTAGCCTTCATCGACTGACCACCGGGAGCAAGGAACTCCGTGGTTTTTCCGCTGTCAAAAGCAGTGGTGGTTGCCATCTGGAAATAAGCAGCAGAATTATAGATCATGTCACTGCCGGCGTGGTAAGGATCATTCATGAGTGCCGGCAAAGGATTACCGGCAAGGTCAAGACACTGAACCCAGAAAGCTATAACATTGTCCGCGACCGTGCTGACAACAACATCATTATTGGCAGGGTCCTCCTCATCAAATGTCTTCGCCTCCCAGTTGCGTAAAAACCAATCTGCATTGGTTGCACTGATCCTCAACGCGGGATCACGAGGATTACTCTCATTGACCATTGCCGGGAAATAAACCTTGTCGGCGAGCGGCCTGATATAGATTCGTTTGAGGCGATAAAATCCCCTTGAGGCATCCCGGAACAGGTAATAGCCAACGCAACGCAACCCCCCCAGTTCACCCAACGGTGCCATCCATAGGATGACAGGAGAGCCGGCAACCAGATGTTTCGCTCCGCTCCTAGTCAGTTCACTTGAAGAAATAACGGCAAACTGCATGCGGGTATCGACGACTGCCGGAGTGAGCTCACGCGTCATGATCTCCAGTGCTCCCCGTGCGTTCTGGTGGGTTTCAATCCTGCTTTCCCCCTCCGTCCACATCTTCACAATACCTGAGGTTAACGTCGAGAAAACAACCAGGATCGCGGCAAAGACAACCAGTGACACCATCAACTCAAGGAGCGTGAATGCCGCCGCTGAAACATTTCGCTTATGGTGCATTAGAACTCGATCTTCGGCCGGTAATTGGCGTCAATTCTCGGCCACTCCGGGCCGGTAAGCGGCGTAAGGTAAAAAGTAATGGTTTCCTGCGGCTTTTCCTGACGAAATGGTGCCCCGGAGTAGGGATCAACAGGCCACCAAAGATCAATCCTGGCGGCGATCAAACCACTGGTATGTTTCAAAAGAGAATCTTCGGCAATCTCAACCAGCCGGGCGTCAGCCCTGTAGAGCCGGGTCACCTTTAATTCCTCATCGGAGTCCGCGTCAATATGGAGCCCCTGCCGGTCATAGAAGAACGGACTCGAGGATACCTCTCCTGGCTCCAGCAACTCTCCCTCAAGCCTGTTATGCACATCCTCAAGAATAACAGCCAATACCGTTCTGTTAGCCGCATCTTCAGCAGAATGAATACCCACCGGCAGAATGCCTATTAGCGCAATTACAACAGTTGCCAGAATCCCGATCGTGATCACGATCTCAATGAGGCTGAACCCCCGGGAAACTGTTGCAACTCTATCCTTCATGGCCTGTAGATGCGCACTCGTCCGGTGAGCGTGTCGATGTTGAACTGAGTCCAGTCTTTCTTCCCCTCGTCAGTATAGACAAGCTCGCCTCCACTGGATGGGTCCATATACCCATTGATGACCACAGCTAAGATATTTCGCTCCTCACCACCTGGAAGGCGGGCCTCCCCGGAGGGGGTGAACTCAAAGAACACCACCTTGACGCGCTCGGATCGGACCTCTTCAATAAAGGCTTCTGCTTCAGCGGCGGGCAGGAAATCACCACGCACACTGCTGCCGTCTTCCCGGGCATAAGCTGCGGAACGCAGGTAATCACCGCGATTCTTCTCAAACACCAAGCCTGGAGGCAGGGTTTTCCACTCCTGGAGCGGGACAAATTTTTCTTCCTCGCGATCCCATTCCCATAGGCCGTATTTGCGGTAGGCGGCCTCACTGTCACCCTCCCATGCTGTTACAATGCCAAATCTGACAATCGTACGCTTGGCAATGGCATGACTGCGGGCAAGGGTCATCACGCTAGAAATATGACGGATCGAGGTACTCATCCCCGCCGTCGATGTTAAGCCCTTGATAGCAGGTATTGATAATACCATGATCATCGAAATAATCATCAACACCACCAGTACCTCCAGAAGAGTAAATCCCCTCCGCCCTCCATCACGGATTCCTTGCAAACTATATTTTAAATGAGCCTGATACATAACATATTTGTCAGGGATCACATACTACTCACCTGCTCATTCAGATTACACGAATGTATATGCATTGTAAATTGATTGCTCTGACCCAACTCCCCTTTTGCAGGAATTGAACAAGTATTTGCCAAGGGTGGCAGGAAAGTGTGCAAAAGGGCTGATCTTGTCCGTTTCAATAACCCGTTACTTTCAACCCGGCATGAAATGCACCGCCATGGCTCAAGATCGATCGCGAGCAAAAAAATAAGTGCATTGCGTCACGCCGGAAGAGACCAAGACTGTCAAATCTCCAACCATCAAATGCTGCCTCCCCTGTGCCAACCTCAGTTTTTTGCGAATCCTCCAACAATCAGCGAAAAGCCCTCGCGTCCCACAAGTCCTCAATCATGCTGTACCCTTGGGGGTCATACTTTTTGAGCTCCTCTCGATTATGCGGGAACCAGTCATTGTTTCCAAAATAAGCCTCGGTGAGTTCAGCGAAATATTCCTCGTGGTTGGTCGCCGCATAAGCCCTTACCATCTTTAGCTTGTCTTTCCTGTCCGGAACCCTGAGGTAAAGCCCCCTCGCCATTGCCTTCGCATATGCCTTGCGGATGACGTCATTACCCAGCTTAAGCTTTACGTTATGGTAGGCGTGGGCCAGTTCATGCAGGAAAGTCATTGGACCCCACTCGAGGATTTTATGCCCGAAAAAAACCGCCTCGGGATTGATGACGTGAACCCCGGGCGCCATGTGTGGATTAAGCCCGTGTTTTCGCAACCACCCCTTGCTGCGATGGAAGGGTATCACGCCCCTTTCATTCTTCCTCAGCGGATACCCAGGTTCATTGCTAACCCAAATTGGAATCTCCCTGAGAAAATCCAATGCCTCTTCAGGTATTTTGTCGAGAAAGTTCTCAATGCCCATTGTCAGTTGCCCTTTGACCTTGCTCTTCAGTTGCGGATCCTTCGCGATCTCGGCCGCAAAATAGACAGTCCATCCGTGAACACTGGCCTTCTCATAGCTCCAGTTCCTATTGCCATCCTTAAACTCCACCAAGGACTGGGAAAATGCGTTGAAATTCGCAAGGCAGAACATTACGGACAGGTAAATGAGGATAAGTTTGATACTTTTCATGACTGGCAAAGGACGGATACGAAATGACATAACCCCGGAAACCACACAGGCAAGGTCGCAGTCAATCAACGAGCACCGGCCATAGCACCTATACCATATACATCACGCACATCAATTCACTCATAACCGCCCCTGTCCAGGGACCTGTATTGCACTGCCTCAAGCACATGATCCGCCTTGATGTCCGCCTCGCCGTCAAGGTCAGCGAGAGTTCGGGAAACCTTCAGGACCCTGCCATGGGCGCGCGCAGATAAGTGGAGTTGGTTCATCGCCTGTTCGAGCAGGCCATTCCCCTCATCATCCAGCCGGCAATGCTTTTTAATTAATCCCGTTGTCATGGACGCATTGTTTACAATCCTTGGCTCATTGATGAAACGCGATGCCTGCAGCAACCTTGCGGATTCAATCCTTTCCCTGAGCTGACTGCTCGTTTCTTCTTCCTTGTCACTGCTAAGTTCCTTGAAATCGATTGCCGGGACATCCACGTGCAGGTCAATCCTGTCCAATAAGGGACCTGAAATACGCTGGCGGTAATTAGTAATCTGTCTTGGACTGCAACGGCAATTGCGCTTGGGGTCACTCAGGTAACCACATGGACACGGGTTCATTGCCGCCACCAACATGAACTGAGCCGGGAAAGTAGTGGTAGTGGCAGCCCGCGAAATAACCACCCTTCCATCCTCCAGAGGCTGGCGCATGACCTCAAGGGTGGACCTGCGGAATTCAGGAAGTTCATCCAGGAAGAGAACTCCATGGTGAGCCAGGGAAACCTCACCGGGTCTTGGGTTTTGACTGCCGCCTAGCAAGCCGGCATCAGAAACCGTATGATGGGGAGAACGAAAGGGACGGGAAACCAGTATTTCGCCATTGTTGTTCATGAGCCCTGCAACAGAGTGCACCTTAGTGGTGGCAATGGCTTCCTCCTCACTCATGTCCGGCATAATGGTAACCATGCGTTTAGCCAACATCGACTTGCCTGTTCCCGGCGGCCCCACCATCAACAAATTGTGATTCCCGGATACCGCCACTTCAATCGCACGCTTCACATGGCGCTGTCCTTTGACTTCAGAAAAATCCATCTCATAATTCCGGCTGCTCCTGAAATATTCCATGCGGTCGATACTCTCCGGCAAACGTCCGCTTGTGCCTTGTAACAACTCAACGGCTTCCCGCAGGTTGGAAACCCCATAGACATCAATCCCGCTTATCAGGCAGGCTTCAATAACATTTCCCCTGGGAACGATAATCGCCCGTCGCCCTGCCTCACGGGCGGTCTCCGCCAATGACAGCATCCCCTTCACTGCGCGCACGTGACCATTAAGGGCCAATTCCCCAAAGACTGCCGTTTGCTCAAGCACGTCCCCCTGAAAATCCTCCTGCAGGACAATCAAACCCAGCGCAATCGCTAAATCAAAGCTGGGCCCCTGCTTTTTAATATCCGCTGGTGCAAGATTGACAGTCATCCTGCCTTTCGGCCTAGCGTAACCCGAGTTACCCACAGCAGCCCAAACCCGGTCACGACTTTCTTTAACTGCGGTATCCGGCAACCCGACAATAACCATTTTGGGATCACCTCCGCCCTCATTCACTTCAATTTCAACCTCAACGGCATCCACACCGGTAAGTGCTCCTGAATAAAGTCGGGCAAACATGGGGATTAAAGCAAACTCGCCAGGTGCCTGGGAACGGTAATCCCTTAATAACAGCTGGCTGGATGACCACTATACTGTTCATTAGAACAGTTTTGCAAGTTTTGCTGTTAAAAATCTTGCTATGTACAATTGATATTTGGTAATTGTTAAATATTAAGGTAAATTTGAAGTTTAATCTTCATCCATGAGTTGCTCCTAAAATATTGAACAATTCCAACCATCATGACGTCACAATTAATGAATGCCGTGAGTTAAGCGGAAATGCCACCCAGAGAAAGTAACAAGTTCAACATCACAGAGATACTTGACCTTCCATAAAAAATCTGCACTAATCCCCTCTCCCAAAAATTCCAATTTAATTTATTAACCATTATGGCCAACCTTGAACTAGACGGCGGCATCAAGATTTACCTTCGGGAAATCGGAAAAACCGCATTGCTAACACCGCAACAGGAAATCGAACTCGCTGACAGGATCAAGAAGGGTGATAAGGAAGCCCGCTCACACATGATCCAGGCAAACCTTCGTCTGGTTGTGAAAATCGCGCAGGACTACGCAAACTATGGGCTGCCGCTGCTCGACCTCATATCCGAGGGCAATATTGGCCTTATGAAAGCCGTTGAACGCTTCGATCCCAATAAGGGAGGAAAACTCTCGACCTATGCAGCCTGGTGGATCAAGCAATCCATTAAGCGTGCACTGGCCAACCAGTCAAAGACCATCCGCCTGCCGGTACATATGGTCGATAAAATCTCCAAGATGCGCCGTGTTTCCATGGTGCTCAGCGAAGAGTTGGGACGTGACCCCACCGATGACGAACTTTCCGAGGAGATCGGTATTGACCGCGGGAAACTCGCCCAGCTAAAGGCGGCATCCCTGCGTCCCGCATCACTGGATGCCCCGATCAGTGAAGACGATAACACTGAATTTGGTGAAATCGTTGGTGACAACAGTGCTCAGACCCCCTTCGAGTTGCTCAGCCATAAAAACATGCATGGTCAACTTGACACTCTCCTTGAGGTGCTTGATGACCGTGAGCGTAAGATTATTGACGCCCGCTTCGGCCTTCAGGGCCAAAAGCCAAAAACTCTTGAGGAAGTCGGTCAAGAGTTTGGTGTTACCCGTGAACGTATCCGTCAACTGCAGAACATTGCCCTCAAGAAGCTTCGTCGAGCGCTACAGAAAAAAGAAGACCCTGGTCCACGACCGGCACAGGGACTTGTGCCAAAGAAAAAGCGCATAGAAATCACTCTCAGCGCCAACCTCTAGCAATCACCGCAAGAGGTAAGATCAAAGAGTTCATTGACACGCTGACCATCGGCTCATGGTCCAGTGCGCAGAAAATAATCTGCCCAATCTTTATTCCCTATGAAAGCGTAGCAATCGATGTAATATACTGCAAGGAATCGGGCATTTCCCAAAAAAAACACCCCCCATCACCATGCGCCTTTTGCCTTTCTTCACGGTATCGTTGATTGCTGTCTGCCTTCCCTGTGCTGCACAGCCGACCATTTCGGAATTCCTCACGGAAAACAGCTCAGGAATTACTGATCAGGACGGAGATCATTCTGACTGGATCGAGATTCACAACCCGTCTACTGATCCGGTCAACCTTTCAGGCTGGAGCCTGACGGATGAAGCCGGAGAATTGAGAAAATGGATCTTTCCCGACATTACGCTTCCCGCAGCGGGATATCTCCTCATCTTCGCCTCAGGTAAGGATCGCAATAACCCTGCAGAAGAGCTCCATACCAATTTTTCACTCAGTTCAAACGGTGAATACCTCGCATTGGTTGCTGCCGACGGAATCACTGTTGCAAAAGATTTTAATTACGGGGAACAATTCGAGGATGTCTCATTCGGCACATCAATCGCCACGACAACCGAAGTGGTCATTGGTGATCGGGCACCGGCAAAATGGCTGGTCCCAAGCGCCCCCGTAATCGAATGGACCACTTCGGGTTTTGACGATAGTCCTTGGGCGTCCGGATCCACCGGGTTTGGTTACGACCTCAACGCTGATTATGACCCGTATATTAGTAAGAGTGGTAATGTCCAGGCACAAATGAGCAACCTCAATGGCAGCCTCTACCTGAGAATACCATTTAAGATTGTCGATCCAGGAACCATCGCGAGTATGCAATTGAGCATGCGTTTTGACGATGGCTTCATTGCATGGATCAATGGCCAACAGATTGCATCTTCACGCGCACCATTGAGCCCTGCATGGAATTCTGATGCCGAGAATTTCCATGCCGATACCGAAGCCGTAATCCGTGAGCAATTCAATGTACCGGCGGGAATCCCCGCCCTGCTGGCCGGTGACAACATTCTCGCAATCCAGGGGCTCAACTGGGGAGTCGACAGTTCTGATTTTCTCATTCTTCCCGAGTTACGGGCCGCCATAGCCGACCCCGAGGCACCGGGTTCACAAGGGTATCTTCTCTTGCCTACTCCCGGAACACTTAATGGCGAAAGTGTCGATGGCTTTGTCTCCGACACTAAGTTCTCGATGAAAAGAGGACACTATGACGCCGGGATCACAGTATCCATAACCACCGAAACCGAAGAAGCCTCAATACGCTATACAACAGACGGTTCCGCGCCGGATGAATCAACAGGAACTCTCTATGACTCCCCCATTACCCTGAGTGCAACCACCATCCTTCGTGCTATTGCCTATAAGGCAGGCTATGAGCCGACCAATATTGATACACAAAGCTACCTGTTCGCCTCCGACATTAAGAATCAGGCCGACATGGATAGAGATATCGTCAATAACCCGGAATATGCGGCTACCATCGAGGAAGATCTTTCCGGGAATCTCCCAGTCATCTCCCTGGTATTGGAGGATTCCTTATTCTTTGGACCAAATGGCACCCACACCAATTACGAGAGGTCAGGTCGCGGAGCAGAGATTCCCGTATCTGTCGAATTCTTCAACCCTCTGGATCCCTCTGATGAGTTCCAAATCGATGCAGGTATCCGTATTCACGGTGGTAATGCACGCTCTCATCCGAAAAAGCCCTTCCGTTTGTATTTCAGGGAGGAATATGGGGACCGTCGCCTGAAACATCCACTGTTTGCCGGCAGCCCTGTGGAATCTTTTGACCAACTGGTTCTGCGTGGTGGCGGGCATGATTCCTGGTCACTGGCTGCCGCCTTTGGCCGCGACCAGAAAACGGACCTCCCCCCCCACGGTACACTCATGCGCGATCAATTCCTGCGCATGACCGAGGTGCAGATGGGCATCCTCTCTCCCAGGGGACGCTATACTCACCTCTACATTAACGGAAGTTATTGGGGACTCTATGACCTGCACGAGCGCGCCAATGCCGCCTTTTTTGAATCGCACCTTGGCGGCAACGAGGAAGACTATGATGTCCTGCACCATCCAACCTTCTTTGGTGAGGACTACACGGTAATCGATGGCAATCAAAGCGCCTGGGAAGAAGCCCGCGCAATTGTCTCCGGGGGAATCGATTCCGTCTCACAATACGAGGCCATTCAGCAATATATTGGACTTGATGACTATATCGATCATCTCATTGTTCGAATGTGGTCTGGCGACTACGACTGGTGCGGCCCAATCTTCCGTTCCGGAACTAATGTAACAGTATTCAACAACAAGAACTGGTATGCAGGTCGCCGCAGTCGCGGCAAGCCAGGAACCTTCCGCTTTTTTACATGGGATGCCGAGATGGCGATGGGCATCCACCTCATGTTTAATTTAAACCAGGCAAACCCGCCCGACCAGGGGGTCACTAATTTTGACCTTGCCGGCGCAAACAATGCGGGATCCCCCGTGGAATTTTACGACGCACTACGCTCATACCCGGCTTTTCAACTCAGGTTTGCCGATCGACTCCATCAGCATTTCTTCAATGGTGGTATAATGTCGATCGAGAGCAACCGAGCCCGATGGGATACCATGTGGACAGAATTGCGTTCTCCCATGGTTGGAGAATCCTCACGCTGGGGCGATGAGGGCACTGCCCTGCCAACGCCATTCACCCGCAACGACACC
>CAWVVE010000018.1:0-13382 GCA_963933075.1 uncultured Verrucomicrobiaceae bacterium
TTTTTTGATTGTCAGGTTGGGATAAGCGACGGTAAAGCTGACATTTTGCGCAGCAGCCGTGGTTACAAGTAGTGTGCTGCCTGCTATGAGCGAGGCGAGGAAATGATGGATTTGCATTGAAAATGAAATTTTTTGGTTTCTTAATTTGGCAGTATTGATAAAGAATGCATTCACTAGATATGAAAAGAAAGACTTTTACCATTGTCCTGTCCTCATTTTTCTCAGTAAGCGCCCTGCTTGCAGCTCCCGGCAAAGGAGGGACGTATATTGACCCTGCCAATGTCGATGCGGACTATGCCCTTCAAGGAGAATACAGCGGAACCGTGGATGGAGAGAAAGCGGGTGGTCAGATTATTGCCCTCGGTGACGGCAAGTTTGAAGCGGTTGGTTACCCGGGAGGTCTTCCTGGTGATGGTTGGGATGGCGACAAGGAGAAGCGGATTAAGGGCAAAGGTGAGACAAAGGATGGCGCGACGATTTTCAGCATGACTGATGGATCTGAGGGTATTCTAAAAGATGGCGTCATAACCATAAGTAATGATGGTAAGGAGATTGGAAAGTTGAAGCGTCTGGTGCGCAAGAGTCCGACCCTTGGTGCCAAGGCCCCGGAGGGCGCAGCAGTTCTTTTTGATGGCAAGAAGCACGGTGCGGATTTATGGAAAGGCGGCCGGATGAGTGAGGATGGCCTGCTTATGGAGGGCTGCACCAGCAAGCAGACATTCAGTGACTTCAAGATTCACATTGAGTTTCGCACCCCTTACAAGCCCAAGGCGCGCGGTCAGGGAAGGGGCAACAGCGGATTCTACGCCCACGGGCGTTATGAGGTTCAGGTGCTCGATTCCTTCGGACTTGAGGGAAATCATAATGAGTGTGGCGGGATCTATTCAACCAAGGATCCTTCTGTGAACATGTGCTTCCCGCCCCTTACGTGGCAAACCTATGATATCGATTTTATCGCGGCAAAGTTCAAGGAAGGCAAGAAGGTTGCAAATGCAACGATGACCGTGCATCACAACGGCGTGTTAATTCATGACAAGACCGTTTGCGATCACGCCACTACAGCCTCACCGATGCGGGAGGGTCCACAGCCCGGTCCGGTGTTTTTCCAGAACCACGGCAACCCTGTCAGGTATCGGAATATCTGGGTGCTTGCCAAATAGCCCGGGTTAGAGCAACTCGTGGGCAATGATGCTCATTGAGTAGATGGCGGCGGTTTCAGTGCGCAGCACGATGGGACCCAGCGTCATGGGCAGGCAACCTGCGTTCTGTGCCATGTTAATCTCGGCAGGAGTGTAGTCACCCTCGGGACCGATGAGGATGAGAGCGGAATCTGGTGTAGAGCCTTCATTATCAGTTCGGTATCCTGACAGGATATTCTTCAGCCGGCGCGATCCTGGTTGCAGGGATGCGACCAGTGGAAGGTCACAAGGAGGGAATCCGGAGGCAAAGAAATTTTCCGGTGACTGGGGGGCATGGACGGTTGGCAGCCAGTTTTGGCCGGATTGTTTACAGGCCTCGATTGCGGTGCGTTGCCATTTCTCACGTTTCTTTTCAGCTTCTTGAGGATTGAGCCTTATCACTGTGCGCTCTGAGAGCAGAGGCCGAATCTCGGCGACGCCGAGCTCGGTCGCTTTCTCAATGATCAGATCCATGTTTTTGCCCTTGGGTACCGCCTGGCAGAGGGTGATATGGGCCTGGAGCTCAGGTGTTTTCTGTGGCGGAAAGCTGTCGAGTTTCACTGCTCCCTTTTGAGCTTCGGCAATCGTTGTCGTTATCTCGTACCCCCTGCCGTTGAAGGCAGTGATCCTGTCTCCTTGCCCGAGCCTCAGGACGTTTAGGCAGTGGTGGGATTCCGCTTCTGGCAGTATCAGCTCTTCCGGAGCCCATGCTTCAGGAGGAATATAGAATCGGTGCATCAGCAAAGGTAATCAAGTGGCGAAGGATGCTGCATGGCGGATCAGGAAGGCGGGAAGCGTTGTGACACGGTCCCGCTATTAGCAGGTGGGACCTCGCATTTCAGGTAAAAAACCTTTTTGCTTTCTTGAAGAAGCTTTCGTGCATGGGCGAATTTTTAATCCCAATGGAGTCCGCAAAGGTTTGCAGGGTTTCACGTTGCTGTTTATTGAGCTTTGTGGGTATTTCCACCTGCACCTGCACCATTAAGTCTCCTTTACGGGTCGAGTTAAGGAATTGAATGCCGCGATCCCGGAGACGGAACACGGTGGCATTCTGGGTTCCCGGAGGTATCTTGATGGACGTTTTCCCTGTCAGTGTTGGTATTTCCAGTTCACCTCCTAGTGTTGCCACAATAAACGGGATAGGGACTTCACAGAAAAGATCATTGTCCTCACGCTCAAAAACATCGTGTTCCTTAATGTGCACGACAACGTAAAGGTCGCCGTTGCCGCCTCCACGCCAACCGGATTCACCATTGCCGGTCGAGCGGATCCGGGAACCGTGGGCAATGCCTGCCGGGATTTTCAACTTGATCCTTGAGAGCTCTTCCACCCGGCCTTCACCACGGCAGTCAGAGCAGGGATTTTTGATGATTGTCCCGCCACCACGGCAATCCGGGCAGGTTTGCTGAACCTGGAAGAATCCTCTTGAGGATATTACCTGGCCGTGCCCGCCACAGGTGGTGCATGTCGTGGATCCGGAACCGCTGGATGAACCGGAACCCGCACATTGTTTACAGGTTACAGCCTTCTCCAGTTCGAGTTGTTTCTCGGTTCCTGCAGCTGCCTCTTCAAGGCTGAGCTCCAGGTCGTAGCGAAGATCGGCTCCACGGTTGCTGGCGCCGCCTCCCCGTCGTCTTCCACTGCCGCCACCGCCACCGCCGAAGAGTTCCTCAAATATTCCACTGCCGCCACCGCCGCCACCGCTTCCGAATACTTCCCGAAACAGGTCGAATGGGTCATGTGATCGCTGTCCTCCTCCGGAGAAAGCCGTGTGCCCGAACCGGTCGTAAGTAGCACGTTTCTCCTCATCAGAGAGAATTTCATAGGCTTCCCCGACCTCTTTAAAGCGTTCTTCGGCCTGAAGATCGTCGGGGTTCTTGTCCGGGTGATGCTCTACAGCCGCCTTGCGGTAAGCTTTCTTTACCTCAGCAGACGATGCGCCTTTACTGATCCCGAGGACCTCATAATAGTCTCGTTTTGACATCAGGAATCTACCGGTAAGTGAGGGTTAAGGAATGCAGGGCAAGTGATTAAGTGCTGATGAAGTATCAGGGATTAACCTGTTATTCTTTTGGTGGGCCGTTCTCTTCGGTGTCATCCGGCCCCTTGGACACAATGACATTTGAGGCCCGTAATAACCGGTCGTGTAGCCGGAATCCTCTTCGAATCTGACTGATAATGATTCCCTCAGCGACTTCGGGATGATGTGCATGGGATATGGCCTCGTGTTGATTGGGGTCAAAGCATTCACCGGTTGCCGGCACCTCAATTACGCCTTGGTTACTTAGGAACTCATCGAGTTGCCGTTGCACCATATCCATGCCCTGTGTGATTACGGAGTCCTTGTCATCGATCCTGGCGGCATCGAGCCCCATCTGGAAGCTGTCAATGACCGATAGTAACTCACCGAGGAGGTTGGCATTTGCCCATTTGATTTGTTCAGCCTTCTCGCGAGCCATGCGTTTCCTGTAGTTGTCAAGCTCAGCCTGGTTGCGGGCGGCAACGTTCTTCCAGTGGGCGGCATCAGGCTCTATAGATTCTTCAGGCTGCGCCCCCTTTGCGGGTTGAGCTTCATCCCCACCGGAGGTTGTTATGGGAATCCCGGCATCGGGATTGGAATCGGCATCAGCCCCGGCATCGGGATTGGAATCGGTCCCGGCATCGGGATTCTTGGCAACTTCTTCACTCATGAATGGGATGGTTTTCGGGCGCGCATTATACCCTGATCCGGGCGAATTTCCCGAAAAGAAATGCACTTTCGGGAAATCCCTGCAAACCGATGGCAGGATTTAATGGTTGTGGAGCTTTTGCCGGGTCAGCACTTCTCAAGGGCAACCAGCGTGATGTCGTCGTTCTGGGTGACATTTCCGGCGAATTTTCCAACCCCGTCACGGATACTTTCTATTACTGCGGTGGCACCTCCCGGAGCGGCATTGATCAGGGTCTCGTAGAGGCGATCCAGCCCGAATTCCTCTCCGTGCTGATTGGTGGCTTCATTAACACCATCGGTGTGGAGGAGCAGGATGTCGCCCGGTTGAAGTTTCAGATTCTGATCCTGAATCGCCTTGTCAAAGACATTGCCGGCATCAATGCCTATGGCTATACCCGGGCTTTGCAGAGCAGTTACGGTTTGTTCCGATGCCTGGTAGTGAAGCGGCGGGTCATGGCCTGCTCTTGCCATTTGTATTTCCGGGTTATCTGCTTCCAGGACAACATAGGCAAGGCTGATAAACATGTCTTCCCTGATGTCAGGAAACAGCTGGAGGTTTGCCTTTGAGAGCACCCGGGACGGCGATAGCGTGTCGATTGAGTTTGCACGCACCACACTGCGGCACATGGCGGTGATTAGCGATGCGGGGACTCCCTTGCCGGAAACATCAGCGATAACCACGCCCAGATGTTGAGCGTCGATCTCAAAGAAGTCGAAATAGTCACCACTAACCAATTTTGCCGGGACATTAAGTCCTGCAATCCGGTAACCCTTGACTTCAGGATCCTTTTCGGGAAGTAGAATCCGTTGGACCTCGCTTGCCGTATTGAGCTCCTGGTCAAGTCGTCGTTTCTCGGCTGCCTCGTGATGAATAATGGCGTTGCCCAGGGCAAATGCGGATTGCTCAGCGACCGAGCGGAAGACATCATAATCATTCTTGGTGAAACGGTCGGCAACCGATGAGTTGGCAAC
This sequence comes from uncultured Verrucomicrobiaceae bacterium, assembly GCA_963933075.1. Taxonomy (GTDB): domain Bacteria; phylum Verrucomicrobiota; class Verrucomicrobiia; order Verrucomicrobiales; family DEV007; genus CACIUL01. The sequence continues at coordinate 4,861 of CAWVVE010000018.1, forward strand.
CGCCAATATCCCCAGTTTCTTGTTTCCATATATCAGAGGTGCGACGATTACTGAAACCCCCTGATGGAATTCCAAATCGGCTGCTGCAAAGGATTTCTCAGCACTTAAATCTTCAATGAACTGTTGTTGCCCCGTGGAGAGGGCTACTCCAAATGGCCCCCATTCGCACCCGATGCTGGTGAGCCTCAGGTAGCTGCCCAGCGTGTTCGGGGCATCACGGGACTGTTGGGTGATATGAGGAGGGATGGGAATCAGCGGAGGGCATGCTTCACTCTGATATTGTGGCACGAGGCGGTCACCGGTTTTGTCCAGGAGATAGAGGGCTGCGCCATGTGTGTCAACCACCATCGCGGCTCCGCGGACGATGGTGCGGTGCAGTAATGTCGTTTGGGTAGAGTCTTCCTTAATCAGGGTTTCTCCCAGGCCGTGCAGGAAATCGAACATCCGGTGTTCCTCGATTTCGATGGCATCGCGTTGGTTGCGCAACTCTTTGATAATGCCGGATTGAGAGCGCAGAATATAGAGCAATATCAGGAGCGAGGCCGTAGAGAATGCCAGCAGCACGTAGATACCCGGGTTCATGACAGGAATTGCCTCCCCTTGGACGATTGTGCACCTGGAAACATCTTTGCTATGGTATTACCCCGACTATGCAGAATGATCGCTTTGCATTTCTTTTTTAAGGAATTCGATCACGTCGTGGAAGCGCGGCGCGTTCTCTTTATTGGCTTTACTGAGGTGTTGATGGGCTTCAAGGACATGCTCATTGTTGATTTGCTTTTCCAGGTCGATGTGTTCCAGTCGATTCTCATTGTCAATAAGTGCGGCAACCTGATGTCGAATATCCGGCCATTGGCTGCCATCGGCATCAAGGCTTAGTAACTGATCGAGACCAAGGTTCTGGATCAGTTGAAGGTTGCGGGGATTGGCGTTGAGAATCTCGAAACTCGATTCCACGGCGGGATCCTGATTCCTGACGATTCCCACCAGCGTGCCCATGAAGGTTGAATCCATCACCGGGCAGTTTTCCAGATCAACAACGAACTTTTTCGCCCCGCGCTTGATCATGTGGAGTGCGCAGTCCTTGAGTTCGGGGCTGTTCTGGAATGAGCCTTTGCCTTCGACTCTAATCCAGACAACTCCGTCCTTGAATTGTCCAACATAAATAGGCGCGATTACGTTCACGGGAGGAATAAAAAAACGTATCTACAAAGAACTGCCGAGTATGGCCATAGGCAAGGAGAATCCGTGGCAGGCGACAGGATTTCTTGATTGGTCAGCAAACAAAGGAGGCGATTTTACCGTGATCACCAGAGATATGACTGGTCATGGGCGATAATTTTACCGTCCCGAATGATAGAGACCCGCCAGGAGGTGACACGTCCCCCGATTTGATAATCAGCTCCGGTGACCTGAAAACGGGTTCTGTTTTTAGGGTATGGTGCGTTCACGGCAAATTCCTGGACCTTGGTTTGCGCTCCTGTGTTCTCTTGACGGTATTCCAGACGGATAACCGCAGGGGTGAGCGCTCTGTCATTCCACCAGAACACGTAATAATGCCCATAACGTTCCGTGCGCTCTTCCCGGGTGATTGCCCCGTGTAGGTGGTGACGTTGCTCGAATCGAATCATCGGATCGACTGAAGCCGGCTGATGGGCGGGATCGAGCAGGAAGTATTTGGCGTTCGTAACGCTGGTTGCCGTTGTGGTCAGGTTGTTCGATTGACAGGCAACGCTCATCAGGACGGCGGCAATGCCTCCGGATGCACATAGGAGTGTGGAGATACTCATATAATTAATAGATCAGGGTATTTAAGTCTTATAGGATTGAGTGTCAATGAGGCGACATCATCGCGGAAGGTTCCCCATTCATTCTTAAATCTTTATTTTAATGAATGAAATGAGGATCAAACCGGTGAAATGAAGGAATTATCTCCGCAATGGTAAATTTTTACTGGATATTAGCAATTTTGAACTATTCTCCTTGGCAGGAGGTTATCAATGGCTTCATCGCATGAATAGAGTCTCAATGGATCGCGAAGTGAGCGAAATAGTTTCTGATTTGCTCGGCTCCTATCAGGAAGTGGGAGGGATCAATCGTATTGATTGCTCGAACTTACCTTCTAAGCCAGCCATTGGGGTCGTTTGCGAGGATCTTCTCCGCCTTGCCTTTCCCGGGTTCCTGGACACCGAAGCAATCGCTTCTGGAGAACTGGAAAATGAAACTGCGATCCGGGTTTCAAAGGTGATTACCGCTCTGGAGAAGGAAGTGGTTCGCAGCCTGCGGTTTGTTGCAGGAGAGGGCAGTGTGCCGGCTGATCGTGCGCATGAGCTGGTTTGTTCGTTCCTGCGCCAATTGCCCGGCATCAGGCGTGTTTTGCGCACCGATGTGGAGGCAGCCTATGAAGGCGATCCGGCGGCCAAGAGCTTTGATGAGATCATACTGGCTTACCCATGTCTTGAGGCGATCGCCATTCAGCGCATGGCACGCATATTCTATCAGGAAGGGGTGCCATTGATTCCACGGATGATGACGGAATGGGCGCATTCTAAGACAGGCATTGATATTCACCCGGGGGCAAGGATTGGATCGCATTTCTTTATCGATCATGGCACGGGGGTGGTTATTGGTGAAACCTGCGAGATTGGCCATCATGTTAAGCTTTACCACGGGGTGACCCTCGGTGCGCGAAGCTTTCCCAAGGATGGCGAGGGGAACCCCATCAAGGGGGTCAAGCGTCACCCGAATGTGGAGGATTGGGTGACTATTTACCCTGGAGCAACTATCCTCGGCGGGGAAACGACGATTGGTGCCCGCAGCACAATTGGTGCCAGTGCCTTTATCATGAGGAGCATTGAACCTGATTCATTGGTAGCCCTTCCTGAGGTGACCCATGACATCAAGGACAAGTCAGAGCATCGACGAATTTCAGAAGAGAAGGAAGGTAACTGAGTATTTATGATGCCTGAGTACCGACAGATGAATTTTGAATTACCCGGCCTTGTGGAAACATTGCGCCGCGGGAGAAAGGCGCGGCTGCGCAGAAAATCCAAGCCCGTGCGTTCCGAGGACTTCCTTGGATTGTTTGAGGTCATTGCTCCACCAGATCCTCTTGTCAGCCAGCAGATTGCCCGGGATCGCGGCTTGAAACTCGACGTTGGCTTTACCGCGCAGGCACGGGAATTGCTCAATTCCATCAACTTGGATGCATTGGCCGAGAATCTTCAGGTATATTGGAATCCCCGGCTGATTACAACGGCGGGCCTGGCGCATCATGGAACCTTCCGGATCGACCTTAATCCACGGCTGGTTCGATTTCCCCCGGAGGAGCCCGGCCGTACTCTTCGCCATGAGTTAGCCCACCTTGTTGCCCATCATCGTGCGGCCGGGCGGAGTATCCATCCGCATGGTCCGGAATGGCGCGAGGCATGCACGGCGCTTGGCATCCCGGGAGAGCAGAGATGCCATAACCTTCCATTGGCGCGCCGTTCCGTGAAGCGCAAGTTCGCCTACCAGTGCCGACACTGCGGCATCGTCGTGCCAAGAGTTCGCAAATTAAGCCGGGATTCCGCGTGTTACCCATGTTGTCGGACACATAACCGTGGACGTTACAGCAGGCGGTTCCTGCTCGATTCGCTGCCGCTTGGGCGGGCGAAAGAACTGGCCCCGGAACATGCATGGGCGTGATTTTCTTTGTGAGCAATCAATTAGCCGGCAGATAGACTTATGCACAATCGATACGCATTAATCCTGGCCGGCGGTTCCGGGGAACGGTTCTGGCCTTTATCACGCCGGGCAACACCGAAGCAATTATTGAAACTCTTTGGCAAGGAGACCCTGTTACAATCAGCCTTATCACGCCTGCAGGGCATATTGCCCAGGGAAAACATACTGGTGTTGACCAACGTTGAGCAGGAGGTTGCGGTGCGTGAGTTGATTGCCGGGCAGTTACCGGCGGAAAACATTGTCAGTGAGCCTGCCAAGCGTGACACTGCCGCAGCTATTGCACTGGCGGTTGGATGGGTTGCCGCACGTGACCCGAATGCAAGCATGGCAGTGTTGCCTGCGGATCATCTGATACAGGATGAGGCTGCTTTTGCCACGACGTTGAATGCTGCCTTTTCAGTGGCGGAGAATTCAGATGCCGTCGTGACCCTTGGGATCAGGCCAACGTGGGCATGTCCCAGTTATGGCTATATCGAGCGTGCCGGCGAGGTTACAATATCGGGGAATGACAGCGATGTCCCGGTTTTTGAGGTTGTCCGTTTTCGAGAGAAACCCGATGCGGCAACTGCGCAGAAGTTTCTGGATGCGGGCAATTTTTCCTGGAACTCCGGAATGTTTATATGGTCGCTCAAGACGGTTATTTCAGAGTTCAGCAGGCATGTTCCTGCGCTGGCGCAGTTTGTGGAGGAGGTGCGGACGACAGCTGACTTATCTGCATTATTGGAAAAAAGATTCTGCAAACTGGAAAAAATATCGATCGACTTTGCGTTGATGGAAAAGGCGAGCCGGGTCCTGAACATTGAGGCAAGCTTTCCATGGGATGATGTTGGCAGCTGGATTTCAGTGGCCAAGTATCTTGAAGCTGACAGTGATGACAACCGGAGCAATGCCGGAATCCTGCAGCTTAATTCCTCCAACAACGTGGTGTATTGCGCCGATCCGGGCAGTCGCGTTGCCCTTCTTGGGGTGGAGGACTTGATCGTTGTCCAGACCGGCGACGCGCTGTTGGTGGCGCACAGGGACAAGGCTGACGAGATCAAGAAGCTTACCGAAGGGCTCCCGGAGGACCTTCTTTAACGGGAGGTAAGGAGTCGGGAGATGAGCGGCTGGGAGGGTTGCGCTTTCTCCCCGGCTTCCTCTTTACGGGGATTGTCTCGTGACCTCTAGGCGCGCAAAGCACGATCCTTTTGCCGGGAAGGTTATTTCGCGGATTTCAAGTGAGTTCAATGTTTCCGTGACCGCTCCGGCAATGTCAGTCCAGTTTATGAGGTCTATGGAGATCTGCGCCTTATAGATCAGGTCGGTTTTCGCGGTGTCGGCAATATACTGAAGGTGGAGGATGCCTTCAGCATTGAGCAGGACAGGTTCCCCTGTCTTGTCAAAGGCCATCGGGTTGCCGCCGGTTGCATATTCAAGCAGATTGGCTTTCCCGTCGCCGTCGGGGTCGGCATTTTCACCGGAGATCAACGGGTTTAAGATTTGTGGTGCACTGAATTGATCCAACTGCCATTGCTCATAGCCGCTGGCCGGCATTGAGCCCAGTAGTTGAACGGTGAAGTTGTTCAGGGTTCCACTATCGAATTCGGCACCATCACCGACGTTAAGGGTCCAGGAACCGGTTGGGGATTCTCCCCAGTGGTGCACAGATAGAAAAGTGTAATTTATGTTTTTGTTGGCATCATCATGGACTTCGGAAAACCTGCTTACCGTGCCGTCCGGGGAGGTAAGCGTGATGGTCAGGTCGCCCCGGTATTTATGGTCAATATCGACAGTGAGGCGGACATGCTCGATGCGCAGTTGGCTGGCTGGGAAATTCAGGGATACATCAATGCCGGATGGCAGGTCGTCAGGGATTGTGGTCTGCAGGGCTCCCGAGGCGAGGGAGATGGATTCCCGTGGCCCGAGATTCTGCCAGTTTTCCGCCATGGTCACTGCAGCGGCTGCATCAATCATGCCGGCTCCGAATCCGTGATGAAAGCTGAGCCCTGCTCCGTTTGTTGACCAGCCGGGGTCGGAGGTAAAATTAATCTTTTCGGAACTGCGGATCAGGATTTCCTGCACGTCGCGCCATCCGAGGTCCGGATTGGCTTCCAGGATGAGGGCAGCCACCCCGGCGACCAGAGGTGTTGCCGAGGAGGTGCCGCCGAATTCATCGGTGTAGCTGCCGTTGGCAACGACCGTTGTGGTGGTGATTGCAGGCTCGCCGATATCCGCATCCGATGGCGCAGATACAAGTACGTTGGCGCCGGATTCGGAATAGGCGGCTTGTTCCCTGTTGAAGTTCACTGCGCCTACCGAGATGGTTTCCGGGGCATTATTGTAGCCCTCGTAGTTTGAATAATCACCTTCGGCGCGGCCGTTGCCGGCGGCCCATACATAAATTACCCCTCGGCCGTCACGTCCGTTTTGAGTGCCGCTTGTAAAGGCAGCGGCAACAAGGGGGTCAAGCGGATAGAGATCATCACCGCTGTCGAATTCACCCCAGCTGTTACTGCTGATGTCGATGATGCCGGTCTGCCATGTGAGGGCCTCGGCATCCTCTGCGGCCGAGGTGTCCCCGGCAATGAGGCGCAGACCTACCAGGCTTGCCTGGGGTGCCGCGCCGGTAACGCCGATGGAATTGTTGCCGCGTGCGGCAGCCACACCTGCGCATGCGGTGCCATGATCATCGTAATTTCTCCTTGGTGTCGGGTCATCAGGGGAATTGTCGTTCCAGTCATGGTCGATTGCCGTATTCACGTTGGGAGCCAGGTCCGGATGGGCAACTTCCAGGCCGTCATCGACGATACTAATGGTGACCCCGGAGCCCAGGTAGCTGTCCCAAGCGGATGTTACATTGATGTCGTGGCCGATAATGCTGCTGTTTTGTCCGGTATTGTTAAGATGCCACTGGTAACCGGCATTTGCAGAGTTCCAGACATAGCGGGGATCATTCGGGGTGAAGCGTTTTGTTTTACGGTAACTCATCAGGGGCCTTACCTTTGCAACACCCGGCAGCTTGCTGGTGTCCTGCAGCGTGCGCAATGAGTCGCCGGGTTTGCTGAAGGAGAGAATCAGATAACGCTTACTGAATGCCGGGACTTTGAAACTGCCGGCCTGTGCTGCGTGCGCAATAACAAAGGCCGGCACCGTGCCGTCCATGGTAACCAGCATGCGCCGGCTTAGACTCCTCCTGTAACGAGCAATGCGCGGCTTGCCGGTTTCATAGAGGACGAGGTCGAATCGTGATGTTTCCTTGCTGTCCTGGTTTGCGGCATAGCCCGCAGTTGCTGCCGCATTGTTGAGTGGCAGGACCTTGAGGGGATGATCAGTGCCTTCCGCCGGCCGGCAATGTAATTCATCACAGGCCACAGTGTAGCTGCGAACCCCCTGTCCATCATCGAGGATGAATTCCTGCATCATTTGTGCAGAGGCATTCGTGAGGAATGTTGCGCTGATGATTATCAAGCGGGCGCGGGCAAGCATTATGATCCATTGTATAGGATTGGGTTTTGGTTTCAAGTTTGTTTGGCATGCGGGATAAGCGCCCGCACCAGGGATGATTTTATTCTACGGGCTTGCGTCCCGGGGTTATTGACCTTTAGCCTGTGGGCTATGACTCAAAAAATCCATCGCCGATCTTTCCTGCAGGCCGCCTCCGTTGCGACAGGCAGTATTTTATCAGGTTTGGCTGTTGCCGCTGAGCGCCAGCCGGCAATCAAGACGAAGATTTCGCTCGGATACGACAACTTTGCTGTACGGGCAATGGGCTGGAAAGCGCCGCAGCTGATTGATTATGCGGCAACCCTGAAATGCGATACCCTCTTTATTACCGATTTTGGCCCTTTAGAGAAGCTTGATGACCCGGCTTATCTTGGAGATTTGGCGAAGGTCGCTACTGATAAGGGCGTAAAGCTTCTGCTCGGTTCCTGGTCGATTTGCCCGACGGCCAATCGCTTCAAGAAAGATTGGGGCAGTGCGGAGGAGCACCTGCGACTCGGGGTGCGCATGGCCAAGGCTCTCGGCTCGCCAGCCTTCCGGGTGATTTTGGGTGACCGCAACGACCGTTTGAGCAAGGGCGGCATCAAGGCGCGTATTGCCGATACCGTGGCAGTGCTTAAGGCAAACAAGGCCTATTGTGTTGACCATGGGGTGAAAATAGCGATGGAGAACCATGCCGGCGACATGCACTCAACAGAACTGGTTGGGTTGATTGAGGCGGCGGGCAGCGACTTTGTCGGGGCGAACATGGATTCCGGGAATGCGGTGTGGACTCTCGAGGACCCGGTGGAGAACCTCAGGAACCTCGGCAAGTATGCGATCACCACCAGTCTGCGCGATACTGCACTCTGGGAGAGTGAAAATGGTGTTACCGCGCAGTGGACGGCGATGGGGGAAGGCAGCACCGATCTCAAAGCTTATTTTGAACTGTATGCCAGGCTCTGTCCTGCCACCGCGGTGAATATCGAGACTATTTCCGGTTTTAACCGGGAGTTAAGGATTAGCGACAAGGAGTTCTGGAAAGCTTGGCCGGATGGTGAGCCAAAAGGATATGACAAGTTTCTTGCTCTGGCGAAGAAGGGTAAGCCGCGTAAGGCGTGGAGTGCCCCTGCAGGGGGGGACAAGAAAAAGCACACTCAGGAATACCAGAAAGGCGAGATTGCCAAGAGCATTTTCTATTGCAGGAAAAACCTGGGGTTAGGCATGCGCTAGCCGTCCGGAGCCGGCATTTGCTGTGGTATTAGTTCTTATTATGGAGATGAAGGGAGAGATTTTTCTTGTATGAAAAGGCATACAGGCTGCAATAGTTGAAACTA
>CAWVVE010000019.1:0-12998 GCA_963933075.1 uncultured Verrucomicrobiaceae bacterium
AGGGCAGTATGATTAACGGCGAGGAAACCATGGTCCTGATTCAGGATGAGATGACCCTTCTCAAGGCACCCGGGCCCGGGAGCTAGGGCTGAGGGCTTAATTTTAGGGATGTGATACTCCCTTTTTACTTGAGGCTGCGTAGTTCCACGTTTCCGGTGGACGCTTCAATTTTTTTCATCATCTGCCCGATCTGCTCAACGATGGGCTTGAGGTTGCGCGCCTCCCGGTGCGCCTTCAGGTCCTTTTCGAGCTGGCGTAATTGTGGGAGCACGGCCTTGGCGGCACCGCCATACTGGCTGAGGGCTCTGAGGCTGCGCCTGATGCGGTCCTGTTTTCCCCACTTGTCAATATCCAGAATCTGGAAGCACAGGTCCATGCCCTCACGGATGCGGTGCTTGGCCAGCAACTCGACTCCGCTCAAGCGGATGCCGCTGGCGAACATGATGCCGCTCGGTGCCGGCTTGACGATCGCCTGGTGGATGGCCGGCAGCAGGGGCTTGATCTCCTCGTAACTAAGCTGGTTGTAGACCCGGCCTACCGTTCCCCTGGCACGGCCGTCCTGGTTGCGCAGCCCGGCCTCGATCGCGGTGCGCAGCTGGTTGCGGTCGACGCCATCCAGCGAGTTTCTCAACAGGGTGCCGAACACGGCAAAGCTCAGGTAGCGCTGTTCCATGCCGCGCGGGTCTGCCTTGGTGGGCTGCCTGGCAAGTATGCTGAGTAATTCCGGGAGGGCCGGCATTGCCGCCTTGCCGATATTGGCCAGTGCCTCGGCGGCCTCGATACGAAGCCACATGTCCTCCTGCTTAAGGCACTTGGTCAATGCGGGAACCGCCTCGGCTGCCTTGCCCTTGAGCATGGCCAGGGCCTGGCAGGCTCCGTAGCGCGCCTCGGGACTGGCGTTACCCAGCATCTTGACCAGCGCCGCGGTCGGGACATTTTTGCCGCGTGCCATTGCCATGGCGGCCCGCTCGCGTACGATTGGTGACCAGTTGCCGAGGCGCTCAATGAGCTGTGTGGTGTCAAGTTTGTCATAGGCGCTGTTGCGATCCTTGTTGCTCCACCCACGGCCGTCCCGGATGATCGAGCCGGCGGCAGCCGCATTCAGTTGCGGGATTGAGCTTTTGCGCTTTCCGGTCAGGTAAATTTTCTTCAGCGGCATGGCATAGGCGAGCAGGTAGGCGCCGGTGCAGTCCCAGCGGGCGTATTTGTCGTGGCGGGTTCCCGGCGGGCCGAGGTGCACGAAGGAGCCGTCCGGGCGGCGAGCAAGGTCGAAATACCAGGCACCGAATTCCTGCATCCAGAGCCCGCTGGCAACCGGGCCCGCCTGGGCAACAGCCGGCAGCGACCAGAGCAGATTGAAAAAATTGCCGGTGTGCCCGCCATCGCGCTCGGCGCCATGTGATGCCAGGCTCATTTTCGAGAAGAACTCGGCACCTTCGGTTTCACTGAGCAGGTTGAAGAGCACTGAAACCATGCCGCACTTGCCGTTGTCCTCATGGGTCTGGGTCCATGGCCGGTGGTCGCCGTAAGGGATTGCCCCCTTACCGATATAGAAGCGCAGCAGGCGGGCGCTGCGCTCAATGGCGCGATCGATTGCAGGGTCCTTGACCCCGGCGGCACGGGCCATCACCAGTGCGCTCGTCAGCGGAATGCCCGGGGAATTCATCATGCCATATCCCATCAGTCGACCGTCTTCGCCGGCAAATCGGTGTCCCCAGGAGCCGACGATGCTCTGGCCGGTGGAGGCCTCCAGTGCCAGTCGGCGCAGTCCCGCAACGACCGAGTCATCGCCGGTTGCCATGGTATATTCGGCGAGGAACATCATGACGTATCCGTAATACCAGGTCTGGAAGCCGCCGGCGGAAAACCCGGCCGCCCACTGGGCCTCTTTTTTCACCAGTGGCAGGTAAGCCGGATTGCCGCTGGCGAGCAGGGCCAGCGCGTTCAGGCTGCGCGGGATTGGGTTCGGCCGGTAACCGGCATCCTTCATGTGGGCTGCCAGCGCCTTGCATCCTTCAATGAGGATGCGCTGTGATTTGTCGCAGTCATAAGGGGCGGTCGGGCTGTAGCTTCCCAGGACGGGTAACTGCAAGGTGACCTTGCTGGCCTTGCCCTCGCGCCAGCGGATCAGCGCAAGCTTGCCGTTGTTTTTTTGGGTCTCGGCCTCGGTCAGCGCCTTGCCGATTTCCGTGCGCGGGTCATGGGTGAAAGCTTTTCCACCAACTCCCAGTATGACATCGCCAACTTGCAGGACCCCGTCTGCCGGGGATCCCTTGTCCACCCTGGTGATGCGAATCTGCCGCGCATCAGAGGTCACCAGCTTGTCGCTGAACATCCAGCCACGACACCCGGTGGCACCGAGGTTCCAGTCGTGAACGGCTCCCTTGGGAATGGTGTCACCCTTGGTGAAATCCGGCATTGCGATCCTTGAACCTGGTGCCCCGTTGAGTGTAGAGCTACAAAGCAGGGTTGCGGCAAGGATCCTTAACAGGCGAATGAAAATGATTTTAGCGGACAATTTTTTTTAGGGTGTTCTTGATTGCCCGGGAAACTACCGGAGAAGGGCATCCGTGTCTATTTGGCATTGCCCGCCGAGATGAAGGAGAAAAAACAGGTCAAGGAGATCAAGGCGGAGCAGTTCACCGACATGGTGAACCTGCGGCGTATCCGCACCGATGCGCCACTGGACGGCGGGAGTCTGGGTGGGTGGGTTTTTCCCACGCCACGAGAAAGCCTCGCGGTGAGCGGACGGAAGGTGGATTGCCCGGTCTATTTCGGATCCTTGACCGGCTTCTTGGCGGCCCAGTAAATGGCGCGAACGACCATTTTCTGCAGGGCGGGGTTGTCCCATGCCTTCTGGTCATGGCCAAGGCCGGTATTAAAGAGGCGCCCCTTGCCGTATTCATGGACCCAGATCATGGAGTGGTTCTCCTTGCCCCGGTCGATGCGACCCAGGTGATGGAGTTTATCCTTGCTAGCCGGATGCATCTTGTCCCGGTAGGACTCGTCCTGGATTTCAAAGGATTCTATGCCCTTGGTAATGGGGTGTGCCTTGTCGGTGAAGACAATCCTGAAGGTCCCGCCGCCATGGCCGATGAACTGCCCGCCAAAGATCTTCCAGTAGGAGTCTGATTTCTTGAACGCATCCGTGGCATGGACGCCGACAATGCCTCCCCCGTTCCTGAGGTATTCCTCGAGGCCGCTTTCCTGTGCGGGATCGGTGAAATTTCCCCCGGAGCCGAAGAAGAGGACCACGTCGTAGTCCTTGATTTTTTCCGCCTTCAGGTCATCAAGCTTGTTGCTTAAGGTTAGCTCAAAGTCACCCTGTTTCTTGAACAATGGGACGATGGCCTCTTGATAGCCTTTCCAGTCATGGTCCCTCCCCCCCATGTAGAGGATCTTGATCTTCTGATGATGATCCGCTCCCGCTTCATGGATGGGAAGAAAGCAGAGGGACAGGGCAAGAAATGATGACAATTTCAGGAAATTCATGCCCCAAGGCTAGCAGAAACGGGGCAGGGTGGGTTGTTTTTTTTCCTGAATTCTCCGGTTAAAAAAAGCCACGTTCTTTTGCCCGCCGGCGTGTCATGACATGGCAATCATCGGGTCAGGATCATGCCTTTTTGTCGAGGGTCTGTAAATACTCGCTCTGGTCCTTATAGGTTTCGTTGCTGCCGCACGAGTGGCATCTTTGCTCGGTTTTCTCTTTCCGGCCGTCCACGACGACGATCAGCTCGCAGACCGGGCAGTATCGGACGAGTCGCTGTTTCCATGGGATATTCCTTACTCGCGCCTTAACCTCTTCCGGGAGTTTTCCCCTGTTATTATCCTTAAGGATTTGAATCCGTTCCTCCTCGGAATTTGCATCACGCAGCTTTTCAATCAACTCAACGGCGCGCTTTGCGGTGAAGTTGGCGGTGGAATTCGGCACCTGCCTACCGAGATTGTTGCAATAGTGTATGATGAAGGGCTTAGCGTGTTCCCGGCTGCTGCCTGTTCTCATCAGTTCCAGAATATAGTAAAAACTCTCGCCGTGTTCGCTTTTCGAGACTTTTTTCAGGTGCTTGACCTCACCGAGTGCGTTCCAGGGAATTTCCATTGGCTTGTAAATATTCCGGCCCTCGCTGAACCTGATTCCATGGGTCGAGAGGATGATGTTACGTTTTTTCGAGAAATCAAAGCGCATGCTTAATAGCACCAGGCCCAACAGGATCCCGAAAAATACGAAAAGCGGCAGAGCCTCCCCGGGTTCGATTGCAAGGCAAACGAGAAACCCGACAACAATTCCTATAGCCGCACATCCCAACACCTTTCGACCGGTCCTCCTTTCCAGGATAATTTCTACACCTCCTCGTTGCATCAGCAATTACCTTTACCGTGCGAGGGAAACATTTGCCATTACAAAAACCCGTCAGGATTGTAATGGGGTGCCCGCGGGATGCGCACTAAGCCAACAGGGCATGGGTGATGGCAGGGTAGGAATGGGTGTGTGGAGTGTTGCCTGGCTCTGAAAATCGCAACTGGATTTATGTAGCCCGGACGGTGCACTGATAGAGAGGAGATGACGAGGTCCTTGAGCCATCACAGAAAAACTCTTTTTGTAATTGATAGTAATTATCGACCTGAATATATCATTAGCGATGAAAACGATAATTGTTATTCCTGCCGCCTTATTGCTTATGTCAGCAACAGCGGGGACGCTTCAAGGCGGGGAGGTGAATACAGTTAAGTTGCAGGTCGAGGCATTGGCCACGATTCCAGGGAGAGACAGGCAATGGGATTGGTGGCAGGCGCGGACGGCTTTTGTGCCGTCACCCGGAGCGGGGACAGGCAGCAAGCCGATGTGGATTACCACCATGTCGGAGACGGGCCGTGGAGGAGTGCACAATTTTCATGACATCTACCAGTCAGTGAGCCGGGATGAAGGAAAGGGCTGGAGCGCCCCGAAGGTCATCCCGGCCCTGAAACGAGCAAGGCAGAAGGATGGATACGAGGTTTGTGCGGGTGATTTATGGCCCACCTACCATGTCGGTTCGGGGAAGGTGATTGCCACCGGGAAGACATTTAATTTCGAGGGGGGAACAAAGGAGAATCGGCGGCGGGAGAGGGTGTCTTATGCCGTGATGAATCCCGCTGATGGTTCCTGGAGTCCCCTGCGTTTTCTCGAAATGCCTACAAAGGACCATCATGGAAATGTCATCACGGCAGCTAATGCCGGAAACACGCAACGGGTGGACCTGCCCAACGGTGAGATCCTGCTGCCGGTCCGCTACATGGCAGAGGTGAAGACATTCAATTATACAAGCGTAGTGGTGCGCTGCAGGTTTGACGGTGAGCAGATGTCCTACGTGGAGCATGGAACGGAGCTTAACATTCCCAAGGGGCGCGGACTTTACGAGCCCTCACTTGTTCAGCATGGTGATTGGTTTTATCTTACTTTACGGGCGGATCACAGTGGTTATGTAACGCGCAGCCGGGATGGCCTGGTTTTTGAGCAGGTTCGTGAGTGGACTTTTGATGACGGAGAGCCCCTGGGCAGTTACAACACTCAGCAGCACTGGGCGAGGATCGGAGAAGGTCTCTTTTTGATTTACACGCGCCGTGGAGCCGGGAATGACCATGTCTTCCGTCATCGTGCCCCTCTCTTCATCGGGCAGGTCGATCCAGGTCGTCTGTGCGTGATTCGCAGCACAGAACAAACCCTGCTGGCCGAGCAAGGGGCAACACTTGGAAATTCCGGGGTTTGCCGCGTCAGTGAGCACGAGAGCTGGATTACCTGCGGGGAGGGGCTTCTCCGGCTCGGCAAACGCAAGGATGACCTTAACAAGGTGCACGTGGTAAGAGTAAGGGCAGTCCGGACAGAACCGTGAATCTCATAACCTGATCCCCCTTAATCGAGCGATCTGCACCCGCGGGGAGTCAGTCACCATCCACTGCGCAGGGTATGGGTGGCTTGTGCTCGGTGGATAGGTGGTGCCAGAGCGTGGCTAATGAAGCCGAGTATAAAGACTTACTTGAGCACCTTCAGCCAGATGTCCTTGAACTGGACAATCATCCCCGGGTCGTGCAATTGCAGCTGGATCATGCCCTTGTGCAGGCGCTTTGAGTCCGGCAGGTGCTCGGTGAACTCCGCGGCCGGCTTGCCGTTGATGAAGAACTTGAAGTTGTTGCCCTTCATGATGACATGCATCTGGTTCCATCCTCCCTTGTTGATGTCCTCCGCCTTTACGGCACCCTCAATCTTCGTGACGGTCGGCTTGTCGTCCTTGTCGATGACGAGCCTGTCACCTCGGAAGCATGCGTGTTCACGGCGACCCGGGGTATGGAAGTCCCAGGCTCCAAGGACTTTTCCGCCAATACCGACGTGGCCGATGTCGGCGTGGTAGGCCTGGAACTTGCGCCTGCCTGTCTCGTCCTTGCGCGCGCGCAGGTTGATTCCGCTGTTGCCCTTGCCCGGGAAACGATAGCTGACCTTGAGCTCGAAGTCGGCAAGTTCATGGTTCTCATAGACAAGGTAACCGCGGCCCTTGTCGCCCTCACCGACAATGATGCCGTCCTTGACCGACCATGCCTTGGTTTCCCCCTTCGGGGTCTCCTGCCAGCCCTTGAGTGACTTGCCGTCAAAGATCTTGACGAAGCCCTTGTGGTGATCCGCCGTGGCCCGGTCGGAAGAGAAGACAATCAGGGCAAGGAATAATACGATCGTGGAAGGTATCGGCAGTTTCATGTGGTTTTATATAGAACGAACTTTTGGTCCGGGAGTCAAAGCTTTAAACGTCAATGATGCTGGCATGCGGGCTGAAAGTATCTTAAAATCACGCACTGATGATGAGGATGTTTTTCGGCTTGAGGCTATTGCCTCTCCTGGTTGCAGGCCTGGCGTGTCCGATACCGCTGCATGCTGCTGAGGATAAGGGTAAAGTCGGGCATCATGATATCGTGCCGGTCATGCAGTTGCGCTGCACGGTGTGTCACGGTGCGCGTAAGCAGGAGGCCGGGCTCGACCTGCGGACACCTGCCGGCATGCTGCGCGGCGGGGAGTCAGGGCCCGCGCTTGTTCCCGGCAAGCCCGGGGAGAGCCTGATCCTGAAAAAAATTCATGACGGTGAAATGCCGCCGCGACGCAAACTGGTGGCGGTGAGCGTCAAGACCATGCAGTCCCATGAGATTGAATTGTTGACCCGGTGGATTGAGCTCGGTGCCCCCATGAGTGAAGAGAAAAATGATGAAGGCATGGTGCCAGAGAAGAAAGAGCGCGACTTCTGGGCTTTCCGGGAACCGGTGGCACCCGAAATTCCGCGCTTCGGGGAGGACGGGATCAGTAGCCCGGTGGATGCCTTTATCCTGCAGGGGCTGAAAAAAAAGGGCCTGGATTTCTCACCGATGGCCGATAAGAGGACCCTGATTCGCCGGGCCACTTTTGACCTCACCGGCCTGCCTCCCTCACCTGGTGAGGTGCGTGAGTTCCTTGCCGATAAAGGTCAGGATGCATATTCAAGGCTGCTCGACCGTCTGCTTGATTCGCCGCGATATGGTGAGCGCTGGGGGCGATACTGGCTTGATGTGGCCGGATACTCCGATTCGGACGGGGGTCAGAACAGCGACCCGGTCCGTGACCATGCCTGGCGCTATCGGGATTACGTGATCAGCTCATTCAACAAGGACAAGCCCTACGACCGCTTTCTCATGGAGCAACTCGCAGGTGACGAGCTCGCCAAGCCGGGCACCGTCCCTGATGCGGTGCTGACCGATAACCTGGTTGCCACCGGGTTTTTGCGCATGGGGATGGATTACACCTTTGCCAACATTACCGGATTTGTTCCCGACCGGATCGAGGTCATTGACCGGGAAATGGAGGTCATGTCCGGCACGATCCTAGGATTGACCATGAAGTGTGCCAAGTGCCACGACCACAAGTTCGATCCCATCCTGCAGAAGGATTACTTCCGGTTGCTGGCCATCTTCAAGGGCGCTTTTGATGAGCATGACTGGATGCGACCGCGCGACGGCAAGGGAGGCGCTGCCTATGATGTTCCCTGGCCCACGCGTTATCTACCGGTGCCCGGTGCCCATCGGCAATGGAAAAAAAAGAATGCGCCGGTGGAAAAGCAAATCGCCGAGTTGAAGAAGGATGGCGGTGAGGAGAAAAACAAGGAGGCCATCAAGGCCCTGGAGGTCAAGCGTGGGCCGGAGCCTTTGATCCGGGCATTGTGGGACCGGGGTGAGCCCTCAACGCAGTATGTCCTCTCGCGCGGGGATTATCGCAGACCAGGTGATCCTGTGGGTCCCGGTGTGCCGGGCGTCCTGCACTCCCGGAAGGACTCATACTCACCAGAGCAACCCTGGGCAGGTGCCGGCAAGACCGGCAGGCGTCTTGCCTTTGCCCGCTGGGTGACACGGCCGGATCACCCGCTCACTGCGCGGGTAATGGTCAACCGTATCTGGAAACACCATTTTGCCCACGGCATCGTGGACACGCTTGATAACTTTGGCAAGGCCGGTTCGCCTCCCAGCCACCCCCGGCTGCTGGACTGGCTGTCAGTTGAGTTTGCCAGGCAGGGGTGGAGCATGAAGGCCATGCACAGGATAATCATGACCTCAAGGACCTACCGGCAGTCCAGCAGGGTGACCGCGCGAGCCAGTGGGCTTGATCCTGACAACCGGTTGTTGTCCCGCATGCCGTTGAGACGACTGGATGCCGAGGCGCTGCGCGATTCATTGATCTTTGTTGCCGGTCAACTCGATGAGCAGTCACGCGGTGGTCCGCCCGATGTGATCGAGGACAGGGAGGACGGACTGGTCAGTGTTCCGCGGGGAGGGCAGGGCTGGCGTCGCTCGGTTTACGTGCTGCAGCGTCGCACGAAAATTCCCACCTTCCTCTCGATTTTTGACCTGCCCCGCATGGATCCCAACTGCGTGAAGCGTCCCGAGTCCACCGTGGCTCTGCAGGCATTGCACCTGCTCAATGATGGTAACGTAAATCAATTGGCCGACCATTTCTCACAGCGGCTGATGAGTGAAGCGGAGGATATCACATCCCGGATCCGCCTCGCCTACATGCTGGCCTTGTCCCGCTTGCCATCGGATGTGGAGATGCGCGAGGTGAGCGGCCTGGTCAGGGAACTTGAAAACCGCTGGCAGCACGACTCCGGGGAGAAGATTGAACCTGTGGCACTGCGCAAGAAGGCCTTTGCTAACCTGTGCCGGATCCTTTTTAATGTCTCGGAATTTCAGTATGTTGATTGAAGGTAGTGGTCAGCCCGGCAGCCGGCGCGATTTTTTCCGCTCGATGAGCGGCGGCATGATGGGCGGCGCGCTCTTGTCGCTGCTTGAGGGTGAGGTCGGGGCCAAGCCCGGGCAATTCCCGCATTACCGGCCGCGGGCGAAGTCGGTGATCCAGCTCTTCATGAACGGCGGCCCGAGCCAGATGGACCTCTTTGATCCCAAGCCGGAGCTGGACCGGATGCACGGCAAATCCCATTTCGAGAAGATTGCCGGGGAGGTGGAAAATCCCCAGGCGGCCGGGGCCCTGATGCGCAGCCCATACAGGTTCTCCCGCCACGGACAGTGCGGCATGAGTGTTTCCGAGGTCATGCCTCACCTTGCCGAATGTGTGGACGACATCGCCTTTATCCGCTCGATGTATACCACCAATATCACGCATGAGCCGGCACTGTTCATTGCGCACTCCGGGCGCATGCAGCCGGGCTTGCCGAGTATCGGTTCCTGGGTGAGTTACGGACTGGGGTCGGAAAACCGCAACCTTCCCGCCTACGTGGTGCTGGACGACCCGGGCAAGTTGCCGGTGAACGGGACGCAGAACTGGCAGGCGGGATTTCTTCCCCCGGAACACCAGGGGACCCGGTTCCGTGCCACCGGTGCGCCGGTGCTCAACCTGAAGCCTGCCTTTCCCCAGCCCGGCGCCATTGGGCAACTGGAACGGGAATTCATCGCGAAGTTGAATTCCGGGCACCATCAGCAACGGCCCCGGCAGCCGCGGCTCTCGGCCCGCATGGCAAGTTATGAGCTGGCAGCGCGCATGCAGCTGGAGGCCAGTGACGCGCTCGACCTGGACCAGGAGAAGCAGGAGACCCTGGAACTCTACGGTATCAATAGGGAGAAGAGTGCCAGTTACGGCCGGCGCTGCCTGATCGCGCGTCGCCTTGTCGAGCGCGGGGTGCGCTTTGTGCAGCTCTTCATTGATTTCCAGATCTGGGACAATCATTCCAACCTGAAGAAGGGGCTGCTCGGCTGTTGTGAAAAAACTGACCAGCCGGTGGCCGGCCTGCTCAAGGACCTCAAGCGGAGGGGCCTGCTGGAGGACACCCTTGTCGTCTGGGGCGGGGAATTCGGCCGCCTTCCCATTGCCCAGCTTGGTGATAGCAAGAAGGTGGATAATGCCGGGCGTGACCATAACAAGAACGCCATGACCACCTGGATGGCCGGGGGCGGAGTCAAGGGTGGGGTGGTCCACGGTGCCACCGATGAGATCGGCCTTGCCGCGGTAAAGGACCGCGTCAGCATTCCCGATTGGCATGCCACCATCCTTCACCTCTTAGGTATTGACCATGAGCATCTGGTCTTCAACCGCAACGGGCTGGACGAACGGCTGACCAGTGTCTTTGAGGCACGCGTGGTGAATGAGATTCTCGCCTGACCATACAACTTGATGAAGCCCCCGTTGATATTTCTGTGCCTTTTTCTTGGGATTGCCCCCTTGGTTCCTGCGGCCACGAGGCCGAACGTGCTGTTCATCGCCATTGATGATCTCAATGACTGGGTGGGCTGCCTGGGCGGGCACCCGCAGGCAAGGACACCGAACCTCGACCGGTTGGCCGCCTCGGGAATTCTCTTCACCAATGCCCACTGTCCGGCCCCGGCCTGCAACCCGTCGCGCACGGCCATCTTCACCGGTATTTCGCCGCACCGGTCCGGTCTTTATCAAAACGGGCAGAAGATGCGCGAGGTGTTGCCGGAGGCGGAGCTCTTACCGAAAACCTTCTCCAGGGCCGGTTACTGGTCGGGCGGCTCGGGAAAGATGTTGCACTACTTTATCGATGCCCGCTCCTGGGATGAGTATTTCCCTGCGAAGGACACGGAAAACCCCTTTCCCTATACGCTCTATCCCCAAAAGCGACCGTTGAGTCTGCCTCGCGGTGGTCCCTGGCAATACATCGAAACGGATTGGGGGGCACTCGATGCCACCGATGAGGAATATGGTGGGGATTACTCGGTTGCGCAGTGGGTCAGCGGGAAGTTATCCAGGAAACAGGATAAGCCGTTCTTTCTGGCCTGCGGCATTTACCGGCCGCACGAACCCTGGTTTGTTCCAAAGAAATATTTCGATGCTTTTCCGATCGATAAAATCCAATTACCGCCAGGCTACCGCGCAGATGATCTCGATGACTTACCGCCTGCAGGAAAGAGACACGGACCCAACCGCTACTTCTCCCACATCCGCGCCCAGAAGCAGTGGAAACAGGCCATCCAGGGCTACCTTGCCTCGATTTACTTTGCAGACGCCATGCTGGGCCGGGTTCTTGATGCCTTGGAGAGTGGACCGCATATCGATAACACCATCGTTGCCCTCTGGTCCGACCATGGATGGCACCTCGGGGAAAAAGAGCACTGGCAGAAGTTCACCGCCTGGCGGGCATGCAGCCGAGTGCCACTGATCCTGCGTGTCCCCAAAGGGGTTCCGGGACTGCCGGAGGGAATCCTCCCGGCGACATGTTCACGACCGGTCAGCCTGCTCAGCCTGGCACCAACCCTTTTGCAGTTATGCGGACTGCCGCCTCAGCAGAGACACGATGGACCCAGTCTCGTGCCGCTGCTTGCCGACCCAGGCGCAAATTGGCCACATGTCGCGCTTACCCATCTCGGGCAGGCAGGGAGTTTTGGACTGAGCGATAACCGATGGCGCTACATCCGCTATGCCGGTGGTGGCGAAGAGCTCTATGACGTGCAATCCGATCCCTATGAATGGCACAATCTTGCCGAAAAAAAAGAGCATCAGGTTACTCTTAGGCGTCTGCGCTCCCTGGCTCCCACGAACTTTGTCAAGTTTGTGCCGCCCAGGGTTCAATCACTACCCGCGCTCACCTGGAAACCCCTGGCGAAAGGTGCCACGGCTCCCGTCTCCAGGCCGGAGGGTAACACGTTCGAAGTAGTATTTATTAACCGAAGCGCTCGCGCGGTGGAGTTGTTCTGGATGGACCTCGATGGGGGGCAAAAAAGTTACGCCACGATTGCGGCCGGAAAACAGCAACGGCAGAGTACCCGTCCCGGTGCGGTGTGGATGATCGCCGACGGGAAATCAGGGAACTCGCGCGGTTATTTTGAGGTCGGCGACCGGGCGGCTCGCGCGATTGTTCCCAAATAGGGCACGGGGGTGCTTCATTTTAATGACTTTTCCGGGTTAACAGGCTATTTTATGCCCCTCAGTTCCATGATACTGCGCAGCATCATCATCCCGGCTTTCATGCTTCTCGGCGTGCATGTCGGGGCAGCGGATCCCGGTTTTGTCGGGAATATCCGCCCGGTATTATCGGATGCCTGTTACAATTGCCACGGGCCGGATGCCGCAGCGCGCAAGGCAAAGCTGCGCCTGGATGATCGTACAACCGCGATGTATTCCGGTGTCCTTAAAGACGGCGAGTTGCTGAAGCGCCTGACCAGTGATGATCCCGAGGTGCGCATGCCGCCACCTGATTCCAACCGCGTGCTAAAGGCTGAAGACCGCGCGAAGCTTGTGGAGTGGGTGAAGAACGGTGCGGCCTGGCCCGAGGACGACCGGCACTGGGCGTTCGTGCCGCCGGGTGCACCGGCCGTCCCGCAAGCAAAAAAAAGCAAGTGGCCGGTCAATGGCATTGACCGTTTCGTGCTGGCAAAACTTGAGAAGGAGGGACTGCAGCCCTCACCCCGGGCGGGCAAGGTGACGTTGCTGCGGCGGCTCACCCTTGACCTTACCGGTTTGCCTCCCACCATTGAGGAACTGG
>CAWVVE010000020.1:0-12521 GCA_963933075.1 uncultured Verrucomicrobiaceae bacterium
GCCCGAACATCGTGCTGCTCGTTGCCGATGACCTCGGCTTTGCGGAACTTGGCTGTCAGGGAAACACCGATATACCAACACCGCACATCGATTCAATCGCGCGCGACGGCGCACGCTTTACCGATGCCTATGTCACCGCGCCCTTCTGCAGTGCCTCGCGCGCCGGTTTTATCACGGGCCGCTATCAGACACGATTCGGGTATGAATTCAATCCAACCGGGGCGCATAACGAGGATCCCGATGCCGGCCTGCCGGTAACCGAGCGCACCCTGGGCGACCAACTGGGCGCCGCCGGTTACACCACTGCCCTCATTGGCAAGTGGCATCTCGGGGGCACGGCCAAGTACCATCCTCAACGGCGCGGCTTTGACACGTTTTACGGTTTCCTTCACGAGGGTCACTACTATGTCCCGCCTCCTTACCGGGGAGTAACGACAATGCTGCGCCGCCGCGCCCTGCCCAACGGCCTGTCAAAAGGGCGATGGATCTCAAAGGACGGGAAAACCATCTATACCGCGCACATGGGAAGCAATGAACCGGATTACGATGCTGATAACCCGATGTTACGCGCGGGACAACCCGTGGAAGAAAAAGAGTTCCTGACCGATGCACTGACCCGCGAAGCGGTAAACTTCGTCGATCGTAACAAGGATCGTCCGTTCTTTCTCTACCTGTCCTATAACGCCGTGCACAGCCCGCTGCAGGGTGCCGAGAGATATATGGAAAAATTCGCGCATATCGAGGACCTCCACCGGCGCATTTTCGCCGCCATGCTGGCAAACCTCGATGACTCGGTGGGCGCAGTGCTGAAAAAAATCAAGGACACCGGCCTGCAAGACAACACTTTGATTGTGTTTTTTTCCGACAACGGGGGACCGACCCGCGAACTTACATCCAGCAATGCTCCACTTCGCGGCGAGAAGGGACAGGTCTACGAAGGCGGATTGCGTGTGCCCTTCCTGATGCGCTGGCCGGGGGTCATTCCTGCCACTTCAGTCTACTCAAACCCGGTAAGCACTCTTGACCTGTTCCCCACCGCCTGTGCGGCTTCTGGCACTAAACCGCCAAAGAAAAAATATGACGGTATCAATCTCCTGCCCTTTCTCACCGGGAAATCAGATGAAGCTCCACACCGTCATCTATTCTGGCGTATTGGTGATCGTCATGCCCTGCGTAAAGGGGACTGGAAGATTCTCCGCCAGCGCAGCAAATCCTGGAGCCTGTATAACCTGAAGGAGGATATCGGGGAAACCAGTGATCTCGCCGATACCATGCCCGCGCAGGCCGGGAAACTCATCAGGCTTTGGGAAACCGAGAATTCCAAGATGATGGATCCAGTATGGATCCACAGAAGAAAAAAATAAATACTTCCAGTTCAGGCCAGCAGGCTTACTGTTGTCTTTAACGTCTTCTCATCCCGGCATCTCCGGGTTAAGTTGCTATAATCCCCCCTCATCCCCCTCTTCAGCCATGCCCTCATTGCCACGGCATTTCCCGCTCTATTCACTTTGCCTCTTGCTGATCACGCCAGTGGTGATGCATGCCGCACCACTGATCACAGAGTTTATGAGCGCCAACGACTCGGTCATTTACGACGAGGACTCCGAATCCTCCGACTGGATCGAGATCCACAACCCGGGATCGAGCGCAGTTGATCTCAACGGCTATTACCTCACCGACGATCCCGGGGAACCCGACAAGTGGCAATTCCCCGAGGTCACATTGCCGGCCGGTGGATACCTGATTGTCTTCGCCTCGAACAAGAATCGCAACGTCGGTGAACTGCACACTAATTTCCGCCTGGCCACCGAGCCCGGCGGCTACCTCGCACTGACTGACCCCGACGGCCAAACCTTTATCTCTGGATTTACCGGTTATCCCGCGCAATTCGATGACATTTCCTATGGTGTTGCCCAGACCGGCGGCAACACCACCAGTATATTGGTGCGCGAGGGAGACGCCTGCAAGCTACTGGTTCCCACTACCGATATCGGCACGGTATGGAAAAATACCGGGTTTGATGACAGCGCCTGGGAGGATGCCACGACCGGCGTCGGCTACGAACGCTCAAGCGGTTACCAGAACCTTATCGGCGCCGGCGGTGACGTTGAGGCTGAGACCTACGACATCAATTCCACCGTCTATATACGTATCCCTTTCAGCCTGGATTCACTGGCTGGAATCTCCGGACTCAAATTCCGCATGAAATACGATGACGGGTTCATTGCATACCTCAACGGCAGCGAGATCGCCTCCGGCAACAAGCCCGCGAACCCAACATGGAATTCCGATGCATCGACTGATCACCCCGACTCCCAGGCCACCAGCTTTGTGGATACTGACTTAACTGCACAGGCCGCCAACCTGCTCATTGCCGGTAATAACATGCTGAGCATCCATGCAATGAACGGTGATACAACCAGCTCGGATTTGCTTGCCTTGCCGAGACTGGAGGCGGAATTTGTCTCCGCTCCGGGCGAGATCGGCAACTCCGGTTATTTCCAGGCCGCCAGCCCGGGGGATGCCAACGGCACCGAACAGGGACTACCCGCCGGCAGCGTCAGTTTCTCCCAGACCGGGCGCGGCTTCGCCGGATCGCTCTCTGTGACTCTTTCCACCCCGTCACCGGCTGCCCAGATTCGCTATACTACCAACGGCGATGTGCCCACGGCAAACTCCATCTTGTTCAACGGCGGTGGCATCAGTATCTCATCCTCCACGCTCGTGCGCGCACGAGCCTTTGAAAACGGACTCACTCCCGGTCCGGTGAGTGAGGAGGGCTACATCCGGCTATCAAGCAACGCGCAGTCATTCAGCTCCGATATCCCCGTTGTCATTATGGAGCGTTTCAGTGGCGGGGCGAATGCCTCCAACGGCAAGGCCTTCACCTTCTTCGCCTTCTTCGAGCCCGATCCCGCCAGCGGGCGCACAACATTGAACCGCCCCTATGATCTCGGCACCCGCGGCGGCTGGAAGGTGCGTGGCTCATCATCCTCAGGATTCCCAAAGAAAGCCTTCTCCATCGAGGCATGGAACGAGTTCAACAAGAACAAGAACATCGCCCCGCTTGATCTGCCGGAGGAGTCAGACTGGATTCTCAATGCACGTTCCCGCTACGACCGATCACTGATGCGCAACGCCTTTATCTATGAACTCAGTAACCAGGTCGGCCGCTACGCCACGCGCACCAGGTTTGTCGAGTTGTTCAAGGATGATAACGGGGGAGACCTCAACTACAGCAACGACTACGATGGAGTTTACACCTTCATGGAGAAAATCTCACGCGACAAGGAGCGTGTCGACGTCGAGCGATTACCCCAAAGCCTGAACGAGGAACCTGGCATTTCCGGCGGCTACATGCTTAAGATCGACCGTCTCGACCCGGGTGACTCCGGGATTTCCGCCGGCGGCAGGACCCTGGGCTGGGTATACCCGAAGGAAGATGATGTCACAGCCGCGCAATCCAGCTGGATACGCAATTACATTAATGCAATGAATGCCTCACTGAGCACGCCTCAGTACAGCGATTATATTGATGTCGGCTCCTGGGTCGATCACCACCTGCTGAACGTGCTGACACTCAATGCCGATGCCCTGCGCCTCTCGACCTATTTCTTCAAGACAAGGCAGGGGAAAATCGAATTCGGACCAATCTGGGACTTCGACCGTTCCATGGAATCCACTGACGGTCGCGACGACAATCCCTCCACATGGTCCGGAGGCACCAATTATTTCACTTACCCCTGGTGGGTAACGCTCTTTGATAACGAGAATTTCTGGCAGGCTTACATCGACCGCTACTTTGAGCTGCGGGACGGGGCCTTCGCCACTGCCAATATCCACGCGATCATCGACGGCATGACTGCCGAGCTCAATGAATCACAGGTGCGTAATTTCCAGCGCTGGTCCGATCAACCACGCTTTGGAAGCTACCAGGGTGAGATAAACCACCTCAAGGACTGGCTGACAACCCGCCTGGACTGGATGGACGGGCGATTCGCCCCCCGTCCGTCCGCCAACCACCCTGCCGGTATCCAGCCGCCAGGAACCAGGGTTACCCTTAGCGCACAGCTCGGAGCCAACCAGAAAATCTATTACACCCTTGACGGACGTGATCCACGGCCGACAAGCGAGACCAACCTCATTGAGGGCACGACCCTTGTCGGGGAGACAGTAAACGTGCGGGCCCTCATCCCGGATTCTGACATTGGTTCCCAATGGCGCACGGATCCTGATTTCAACGACAACGACTGGTTATCAGGCCGCAACGGCATAGGTTACGAAAGGAGCAGCGGTTATGAGCCCTACATCAATATCGACGTCGATTCACAGATGGAAGGGCGCACCTCCTGTTACGTTCGCATCAAGTTCAATGTCAATGGTGCCGACCTCGCGGGCTGGAACTTCATGACACTCCAGGCACGATGTGATGACGGCTTTGTTGCCTACCTTAACGGCACACAAATCGCCACCGACCTTGCTCCAGCCAATGTAAACTGGAACTCTTCGGCCACCCAGACAACTGATGACGCAATCGCGATCACCTTCCAGAATTTTGAGGCCAATAACCTCTTTAATCTCCTGCATCCCGGCGAAAACCTCCTCGCCATCCATGCCCTCAACGAAAGCACCACAAGCAGTGACTTCCTCAATCAGGTCAAGTTGATTGCCGGCTTCGACGAGGGTGCCGGTGAAGGCGGAACAGGCGGTATTGAATATACCGGGCCAATCACCCTGACAGAAACCTCGCGTTTGTTTGCCCGCGTTTTTGACAGTGGTGGCGGTAATTCCACAGGCTCCGGAAGGACCCCTGTCGGCACAGGATGGAGCGCTCCCCTTGAGGTGGAATATCTTGTGAATGAGACACCTGCAAGCGCCGGAGCACTGGCCATTGTCGAGATAATGAATAATCCCTATGACCTTGGTGACGCCCTCACCGAAGACGGTGAATTTGAATGGATTGAGCTCCAAAACGTCTCTGATGACACTATCTCGCTAACAGGAATTTTCTTTATTGAGGGCATTGAATTTAGCTTTCCTGGCCGAAGCCTGGCTCCCGGAGGGCGTGTCCTTGTTGTCCGCAACCTTGCTGCCTTTGAGCAGATTTACGGCACTACTCGATCCCAAATGATTGCAGGGGTATACTCCGGAGCACTCGACAATAACGGGGAAACACTCACTCTGGCAGCATCCGATGGCAGTATCATCCAAAGCTTGACCTACCCTGATGATATCGCACAAAAAGGCTATTCTCTCGTGGCCGAAGGAGACGAATGGCGGGCCAGCCGCAGCCTGCTGGGATCCCCCGGGACCGCCGAGCCGACATCTCCCCAATTCCCCGATATCTTCGTCACCGAAGTGCTTACAAACTCTGTAATACCGCAACTCGACATCATCGAACTTCACAACCCGAACACTTCAGCGATCGATCTTTCAGGATGGTTCCTCACTGATAATCTCGGCCAACCGGCTAAATTCCGCATCCCTGAAAACACCGTGGTCCCGGCGGGAGGATACCTGAGCTTTGATGAAAATGAATTTACCGAATTTGCCCTGGATTCATTCGGAGAGGAAATATTCCTGGTGGCTTCAAGTCCCGCCGGTGGGCTCCTGGACTACGTGGACGGTTTCAGTTTCGGTGACGCCTCTGCCGGGGTTCCCTTCGGCAGGCACATTATTTCCACGGGAGCAATCCATCACGTGCCCATGTCGGCTGAAACCTTCGGGGGCCCGAATGCCAAACCGCTCGCAGGGCCGCTGGTAATCTCGGAACTGATGTATAACCCGGCCGGCGACGCAACCGAGTTCATTGAAATAAAGAATATCTCCTCCTCCGCTGTTTCCCTTGCCGGCGTCGAGGTGAGCGGTTGCGGGGTTGTATTTTCCACAGGCACACCTGATCTTGAAGCTGGCGGGCTGATATTGGTTGTTGCGGGGGATCCGGGAGAATTCCGGGCAGCGCACAACATCGCCGGGGCAGTGTTGATTTTTGGCCCCTATTCCGGAAGGCTCGACAACGGGGGTGAGAAAATCCGTATCAAGGTTGCCGAGTCCAGCGGTGTCGCAGGAGAGCCGCAGCTCCATGTATCGGTGGATATCGTCGATTACGACGACAACGCCCCCTGGCCGGCCGGTGCTGACGGCGGCGGCTTTTCCCTGCAGCGCATCATGCCGGCAGAATACGGTGGTGAGCCTCTCAACTGGGAACTTTCCACCGAGACAGGGGGCACACCGGGTATCGATGGCTCAGCCCCCTTTGACTGGCGGACACTTTTCTTCTCAGCCGCCGAAATTGCCAACCCCGCCTTATCAGGTCCCCTGGCTGACGCGGATCACGATGGAGCGGCAAACATCCTGGAATACCTTCTGGCAACCGATCCCCGCAACCCGGCTTCTAATCGTCCACTGGGCATCTCCTCAGTCGGTTTGGCTGACCAACGCCGTCTTGAACTCACGCTGACCCTCAGGAGCCAAGCCACAGGTTTTACCGCCATCATTGAGTTCTCCGAGACACTGGACGAATGGAGTGACTCCGGAGAACAACTCACCCTCTTGAGCACGACCCCCAACGATGACGGCACCAGCACTCTGATCTACCTAAGTAATGAGCTCAGTAATCCTCCGGACATGCGTGATCTGTTTTTTCGCGTGCGTGCCGTCGAACTTCCCTGAGCGCACCTCAACTGCTCTGCCCCCGGCCGGATTCCCAAACCGCGATGAACTCCTCGGCATGTCTCGGGTCATTGAGGATGATTGCACCGTCCTTGACGTTATCGTTCTTGCGTAACACCTGAAACGTCCCCCATCCCGAAGGCGCCAACTTTCTCTGCAATTCAAGTGCAACCCTTCCCATGGTCATTCGCACATTAAGCTCGACCACATGCCGGAGGGCAAGCGTGCCGTCGCTGCGCCGGTAAACCATTGCATCAACTCCAACCGGGCCAGCATAACCCGGCAACAGGCTGGCAATGGCTTCCGGTATTTTCCTTTCATACCACTGCATGCACTGCACATCAGAAAAAAGAAACTCGGCAACCTCCTTCGCAAGCAACTTGCTCCACTTGGGCGCAACACTAATGCCCCGAAATCTCCCCGCCGCATCATTCTCTATCCGGGTCATGCCCACCAGGTCGACCTTGCCTGCCTTCATCTCATAAAGGGCGGAAAAATCCATCACCCTCTCCAGCCACGGCTCAGCAATAACGCAACCGTGACAGGCAATTACATGCTCCAGCCATCTGCGCAGGCCATCTAAATCCCCGACATTTCGCCGATGCCCACGCCCGGCACAGGCATAGGCCGCCTTGAAAAGGAATGCACCCTCTCCCGGCAAGGCCATTGCAGATTCAACATTCCTGCACACGACAGCCCGACCGTCGGAGACATCCAGGTCTTGCTCCAGTCGCCGGCCTATCTCCTTGGAAAACCATGCCGACGGAAAATCATCCCGCCATTGCCAATCCACCTTTTCCGAGACCCCTGCAGCATATGGCTTCAGGGCCTCAACGGCATCCGGCGACCACGCCCATGGGCGCAAGCCGCCAAGTTTACGATTGTCCACTTTCCCCGGCCCGATAACCTCGGGCAACTGCAAGCCCGCCTCACGCAAATACAGGAGGTGCTCCCTGGAAGGTGGCCTGCGCATGAGGACAATATCGTCCCGGCGGCTCCAGGAAATCATCAGCATCTCCAGATCATGCTCTATTGCCTGCTGGAACCTGTTCATCTCAAAGTGCGTGCCAACAGCGATTCGCATCGCATGCGACTCCGCATTCGGGTTGAACCAATGCACAACAGGTGTCCTGCCCCGCGACTGTTCACAGATCTCAAGGTTGTTGATGAAGTCCTCACCCAGGCCGGCAAGGCGACGACCCTCCTTGTTGAATGGAGCAAGCCCCTTGGCCCTCGCCGGATTCAGCGGAAAGGCAAGCTGTTTATCAAACGCCTGCCACTCAGTATCCTCGTCATTTTTCCAGCGGCGAAACCACTTAACCCCATGCCCCACATGACCAATCTCATCCCGATAGATCTTTTCCAGTATGGCAGCTGTAGCCGAATCACCCGCCTCACGGAAAAGCACGGCGTAATGTCGCGAAAAATCAAGGTTCGCCTGCTCAAAGGTAAGGTTAAGCCGCGTTACAAAATCCATCAGTGATTCCACCGGGGCAATCATCCGCCAAAAATAATTATTCAGCGGTAATTGCCCGAATTCCACGCCACATTCTCGCATCCGCCTTAGATACAGCTGCGTGTGAACCTGCTCCTCACGCATGGCACTGTAGACTCCGGCACGGTATTCGCGTGGTGCATCAGGAAACCTGAGCAGGGCCAGCGCCATAAGTTCTGCGGCAAGCAGTTCATGATTGGCCAGAAAGTGCAGTAGAATACCGCGCTCACGTTCCTGGCCAATACGGTGGATTCCCGGGAATTCCACCCGCTTTCCCTTCGCGCTGATCTGCAACCCTTCCGGGCGGCCCGGGCTGTCAGGAACTATAATGGCCTTCCCCGCGGCATCATCGTCTATCCGCCCCGGTGCGAGGCGGAGCTTTTCCTCCAGCGAGGAAGAAAACAGCACTCGCTCGGCAACCTCTCTTACCTGCAATTGCCTCATCCTCTTTTCATGGATGCCCTATAAAGGCCGGTAAATATCATTTCGCAAAAACAGCCATCGTGGCATGCCCATCACTGACTTCTTCCTCCCCGAAATCCCCGAGGATATCCACGGATTGGAAGCCGGCAGATGTCAGTAGAATCTCCAGCTCATATTTGCCGTACCAGCGCAAACGGGAATGCTTTATCTCGGATTTTACAGTAGCTCCACCGCTGTCAATGACCTCAAACCGATACCTCATATCCATGATTTGTTCACAGCGATCAAGTTCAGAACAAACATGGCAAAGTGCCCGCTCTCCATCATCCCCAATCGCCTCGTCCTTCTCCAGCCGCCAGACCCCGTCCAAGGACTCGTTAATGATCTCGTAATATGGTATAAAAAGGCTCAACACCATCAGGCCGCCCGGCAATAAATGAGCCCGCACCCGCTGCAGTGCGGATACGGCATCCGCTCTCTCATCAAGAAGCTGAAAAGAAGCTCCTGGCACAATCACCAGGTTAAACTGTCGGCCAATGTCAAAGGCTCTCATGTCATCCCTCACGATTTCAGCCGATAATCCCGTCTCCGCGACCCTTGATCGACATTCCTCAACCATGAATTGCGATGAATCCAGACCCGTTATGTCAATGCCCTGCTGAGCCAGCGGGATGAGGACACGTCCCGTGCCGCATCCCAAATCCAGACAGTCCCCGCCTTGCTCGGCCGCAACGTTGCTATAGAAGCCAATTTCATCCAGTTCATCGCCACCGCGAAACACATCATACAATTCTGCTTCCAGCCCGTGATACTCCTTATTAGACATCCTGCCCATTCGCCCGAATTTCGGCATTCGTCATTCTGAAATTCGCTATTACAGTCCAAATCGCATGATCGAAAGCATCGGCCAGACAAAAACAGAGTTTTTCCACTTCACTGACGCATCCTCGCCCCTTGTACTGCGCTGTGGGGATGCCCTGGAAAACTTTACCCTTGCTTACGAAATATACGGTGACCTCTCCAAGGAACGCGACAATGTCATCCTGCTCTTCCATGCTCTCAGCGCAAGCCAACATGCTGCCGGCCATACCGAGAGCGTTCCCGGCCTCGCCGTAGAGTGGGACAAGGAATGCCAGCCTGGCTGGTGGGACGGTTTCGTGGGACCTGGCAAGGCACTGGACACGGACAAGTTTTGTGTCATATGCGCAAACTATCTCGGCGGGTGCTATGGCTCAACAGGACCAAGCTCCGAGAATCCGGCGACCGGTGAACCCTACGGGTCATCATTCCCGCGTATTGCCATCAGCGACATCGTAGATTCGCAGGTCAAGCTCCTCGACCACCTCGGAATAGAAAAGCTGCATGCAGTCGTTGGAAGTTCACTGGGCGGCATGATGGGGCTCAGCCTGGCCACCCGTTATCCAGAGCGCGTGGGAAAAGTGGTGGCGCTGGCCAGTGGCATTGCGACCTCAGTATTGCAACGCATCCACAACCTCGAGCAGATATCCGCAATTGAAGCTGATGGAAATTTCAAGGGCGGGGACTACTACGGGGGAAAGCCTCC
Organism: uncultured Verrucomicrobiaceae bacterium; assembly: GCA_963933075.1. Lineage (GTDB taxonomy): Bacteria > Verrucomicrobiota > Verrucomicrobiia > Verrucomicrobiales > DEV007 > CACIUL01. The sequence goes on from CAWVVE010000020.1 coordinate 10,155, forward strand.
GGAGCGCGGGCTTGGACTGGCCAGGATGATCGGGCACAAGGCATTCATTTCACTCGACACACTCGAGCGCAGGGCAAGCAAAATTGTCCAGGTCGGAACCGAGAAAGACAATGGCTGGTATGCACTGCGCACACCGACCGAGTCCTACATGCTGCATCAAGGCCGCAAATTTGTACGGCGCTTTGATGCCAACACCTACCTGCGCATCATGGACGCATGGCAAAGCTTTGACCTGCTTGGAGAGGCCGGCTTCAAGGATTACGCCTCCATGTTTGAGCGCTGCAAGCACCAGCAATATCTCATTTTCACCATAGACTCCGATGTCTGTTATTACCCCGGGCAGCAGGAGGATCTTGCATCCGCAATCGCACAGGGTGGCATCGCCCCCATTCGCATCACCGTACACTCAGAAAAAGGACACGATTCTTTCCTGCTCGAGCCGAATCTCTACACGCCTCACCTGCATTTCATGCTCGACAAATAAACTGAACAACTACCTGTTCATCAGTTTTTTGTGGATCAATATTCTTCCTGCTTGGCCAACTGCTAAGTAAGCTCCCAGACTGCCCGCCGACGGCCTCTACAGAAGTTTCCCGACCGCCTGCAAACCTCATTCACGCTCATTTCTCCGCCTTGAATTTCAACCATCATTGCCTTGGAAAGGGGCATGAAGGCTCCTGTATTGATGACGTGCTTACCCTGATTCTCATGGAGCAGGGCGCGGTGTGTGTGCCCGTAAACAATAAAGTCAGCATCGGGTCGAAACCGGTTACGCACCTCATGTCCCAGATAGTGTGAGCATAACCATGTCTTGATAATGATTGCCGGACGTTGAGGCGGCCATGCCTCAGCCAAAATCGTCCGCAGTCTGCGAAAACTGCCGGCCCTGACCGCCCTGCGCACCCTCGTCTCTGCCGATACACGCTTGGCTACCTCCAGGCTCAGTTCAAGGTCATTGAGATAATCAGGAGGATACTCGCTGCGAATACGCTCAAGCACTTCACGCATTTCAGCAATCAACTTGCTCCATGGCGAGACATCCTCGTAGAGAATATCACCATGGGTCAGGAAAACCTTTCCGCCGCAAAGGTCAAAAGAATGATTTCCGGAAATTTCAGGATCGTGGTTGCCGGTCATGAACACCGGATTCACCCCGAGTTGAGCGCACAATTCCTCAAGCTGAAAACGGCATTCTTCAGCCTTGTGGCGAAGTGCCGCCTTGCGCAACTCAAAGGTGTCCCCGTTGAACAGCAGGGTTCCGGCTCCCTCCAGCAGGGGGCGGAGCTCCCTGACATTTGAGACTGTGCTCCCCGGGTGTGCCAGGTGCAGGTCGGAAAGAATTCGTACCGGTTCTTTAAAGATCGCTCCGGAGGCACTCATGTGGCATGCGAATGTTCACTGCTGGCACCGATTTGCAAGGCGATTACAGCTTGCCGACAACCTGCAGGAGAAACGATAACTACACGTTAAAGCGAAACTCGACAACATCCCCGTCCTTCACCTCATAATCCTTGCCTTCAATGCGAAGCTTGCCAACATCACGGGCTGCTGCCTTGGAGCCAAGCTCTTTAATGTCATCAAAATGCACGACCTCGGCGGCAATGAAGCCGCGCTCAAAATCAGTGTGAATCACGCCCGCAGCCTGCGGAGCCTTGGCACCGCTGGGAATGGTCCATGCACGGGTCTCCTTCTCACCTGTTGTAAGGTAGGTGCTCAGGCCAAGCAGGTGGTAGACAGAACGGATCAGGGTAGATACACCGCTGTCGCTGACACCCATCTCAGCAAGGAGCTCCTCTGCCTCTTCAGGCTCTAGGTCAATCATTTCCTCTTCAATGTGTGCTGAAATCACAATTGCTTCCGCACCATGCGCTTCCTTCACATACTGGCGCACTTTGCTCACCATCGGGTTGCTATCCGGATCATCAAGCGTGGCCGCCAGCTCATCCTCGGAAACATTGCAGGCAAAAATCGTGCGCTTTGAACTAAGGAGAAAAAACTCTCGCATCATGAGCTTTCGCTCATCATCACTGATGTCGGCAGTAAGGGCAGGATTACCGGCATCAAGATGCGGCAAGAGTTTATTCATCACCCCTAGCTCTGCCTTGGCCTCCTTGTCCCCCCCCTTGGCCTTCTTCTCGCGTGAATCCTTGCGTTTTTCCAGGGCTGCATAGTCAGCAAGGACCAACTCCGCATTTATGATCTCAATATCACGCAACGGGTCAACGTTACCAAGCTCATGAATAATTTCATCGTTCTCAAAACAACGAACAACCTGCACAATGGCATCGGTCTCGCGGATATTTGCCAGGAACTTGTTGCCCAAACCGGCACCCTCGGATGCTCCTTCCACCAATCCGGCAATATCCA
>CAWVVE010000021.1:0-12411 GCA_963933075.1 uncultured Verrucomicrobiaceae bacterium
TCCGCCAACTCGTCGATGATGACAATGATATAGGGGAGACGATCGGGAATCTTCTCCTCTTCCTGGTTATCCTCAATGGATTCGACGATTGCCTTACCGCGCTGCCTTTCCGTGGGACCCGGGGCAGGAGCGGTCTTGGAATTGGAACGCACGGGATGCGTTGTCAGGATGTCTTCACTGTGGGCGGCAGCCACGGGGTCTTCAGTTTCGCCACTCCCGTCTTCCTCATATTCCACCTCAACCTCCTCATACGCGTATTCATACTCCCATTCCTCATCTTCGCCCGCCTCGTCGGTGTTGTCGCTGTTTCCGGCAGCGGCATTGAAGTCAAGTTCTGCTTGCCCTTGGGAATCGAAGAATTCCTCCTCGCCGTCTTCATGCGTGCGTTCATTGAAGGAGTCAAAGTTGCGCAGGCCAAGCTTTGCAAAGAGCTGGTAGCGGCGCTCCATCTCATTGACTACCCAGCGCAGCGCGAGCAGCACTTTTTTTGGCTCGGTGACCACCGGAACGATCAGGTGCGGCAGGTCGTTGTAGACCTGCATCTCGACGACCTTCGGGTCAATCATGATGAAGCGCAGCTCGTCCGGCGTGAAGCGGTAGAGCATGCTGGAGATAATGGCGTTGATACAGACCGACTTCCCTGCCCCTGTGGTTCCTGCCACCAGCATGTGTGGCATTTTCGCCAGATCGCCGATGACAGTATTTCCGTAGACATCTTTCCCGAGTGCCAGCGGAATCTTGTGCTTTGGGTCGGTGAATACGGGATCCTCAAAAAGTTCCCGCAATACCACGGTGACTTTCTCGTTGTTGGCAATCTCAATACCAACGGTGTCCTTGCCGGGGATGGGAGCCAGGATATTAATGCGTTCCGCCCTGGTTGCGCGGGCAATGTCAGCTTCAAGCTGGGTGATCCTGCTTACCCGAAGCCCCTTGCTCGGGTAAATCTCGTAACGGGTGATGGTTGGACCGCGGGTGATATCACCCGCGGTGACCTTGACGTTGAAATTCTCGAGTGTCTCAATAATGGTGTTTTGCGTTTGTATCAGCAGGTTCTTGTCTGCAGGTTTGCGGGTACTTTGATCCTCGTAGGTGAGCAACTCGATGCCCGGCAGCCGGTAACCGGGGAATTCAACCGCCGTCGGCGGGGAAAATCCGCTGCCCTTGTTATTGTCGGCTTTTGCCTTATTTGCCGTTAATACCTCGGCGATGGAAGGCTTCTTCTTGCCGTTTTGTTCTGCGGATCGTATTGAGGCATCATAGATTTTAGGTTCCGCCTGCCCGTCCCCGGTTGATGCGGCATCTTGCCCGGATTCAGGATTGGGCTTATCACTGGCATCCTCATTTTTTGCGACTACCGGTTCGAGTGGCAGTTCGTCCGGCTCCTCCTTCACCTTCTTACGGCGTATTTTTGCAGGAGATTCCGTGTTGTCGGTAGCCAGGGGTTCCCCCAGTTTTTTCTCGATTCTTTTCTGCTCACGCTCAAGTTTGCGTTTCTGGCGAACCAGTTTCTCGGATTCCGATGTCCTTGTCATGAGGACTGCTTCGCGCTTTTCACGCCAGGCCTTAAATGATTCACGGCACAGCTTGATGAAATGCATCGGGTGGAAACCGGTGACCATGACTGTGCCGGTGAAATAAACGATGATCATGATGATGAACGCCCCGATCTTTCCAGTCAGGGATGCAAAAAGTCCTGTGCCGATCTTTGCTCCAATGATTCCACCGGTACTTATGATATTGTAGTCCTCGGGCCAACCCTTGAAAAACCAGTTCTGGTAATCCAGCAGGCAGCATGCCGAGAGCATTACCAACCCAAAACCGGTCAATGCCCTGAAGGAGGTGCGTGCACCGAAAAGAAGCGTTGCGGCACCGAACCAGATTAGGCATGCCGGAATCAGGTAACTCGCGGCACCAAGGGTGTAGTAGGAAAATCCTGCTCCCACAGCCCCCAGGCGACCGACAAAATTGTCCACCGTGGCGTTTGGTTCAGCAAGCCGCCCGAAGGGAACCCATGTGGGCAGGTCATCGGGAGTAAAGGAGATCAGCGCAAGCAGATAGAGCAACCCGCTTCCCAGCAATACAACGCTGATAATCTCGCTATGCCCCGGGTCATTGCCCTTCGGCTGGGTTTTTTTCCGGTTCCGCTTTGTATTCGCCATCCCGTTTTTTTAAAAAATATCAAACTAAGTGACCAATGCAGCGTTTTAGGGTCTCTTAGGTGACCTGAAAATTAGTCTGAGAAAGGCTAAGAATCAAAAAATATCTGATTATCATAATAATTAACATTTTTTAGATACATGGGGAATTTATTGCTAATTTTCGTTAAGTGGCCGGAACCCGGAAAAGTAAAGACGAGATTAGCTCAATCTATTGGTAATCAAGAAGCTACGAGAATATACCGGATCCTTGTGCGAGGTGTCCTTGAGCTCTTAGGCCCCCTGATGTCTTCTAAAGCGGATGAATCAGGGCATGATCCGCTCACCTGCTGGTTATTATCTACACCCGAATCACATCAGGAAGAGGCTGCCGGGTGGTTGCAGGAAGAGGCGTCCCTGGCGGGGTGGCCCCCAGATCAAATCATCGTGAAACCGCAGGCATCCGGGGATTTGGGAAACCGTTTACGCGTCGCATTCGAGCAGGGCTTTCAGGCAGGGTTTGCGCGGGTTGCAGCCATTGGGACGGATTGCGTGGAACTTGATTGCGGACTGGTCAGGGAATCATGGCACCAACTTTCAGGGGATTGTGACCTGGTCTTTGGACCGGCAACCGATGGTGGATATTACCTGGTGGCGATGAACCGACCTGCAGTTTGTGCGGTGTTTGACGGCATAGCCTGGAGTTCGGAGTGCACCCTTGCAACCAGCTTGGAGATCGCTGCCGATGCCGGTTTTCAGGTGAACCTTCTGGATAAACTCAGTGATGTGGATACCGCTGCTGACTGGCAACGCGTGCGGGCAAGATTTAATCAGGACGGGTAAAGGCAGGCTAGTCCCTGTTCTCCGGGTTTTCTGTATCACCCGGTGGTTGTGCATCGGCAGGGTTCTCTGTATTCGCAGGATCGTCGGCAGGTGCAGGTGCAGGGATTTCGGCGGGACTGTCCGGGGTTAATGGTTCGGCGGCGGCTTTGCCTTTTTTGGCCTTGGCCGAAGTGATCATGATCAGGCTTACCAGAATGATGATGCCAACAAGGATGGGTAGCATGCTCTTGCCGCTACTATCATCGGCAGATGCTTCCTCTGGGGCAGGCGGGGGTTTTGGTGCCTCAAATTCCCCCTGGAAGGAAAATCCTGCGAGCGTGTCGCCCAGTGGCAGTGCCCAGAGGATGCTGCCGTCTTCCTGCTCTTTGCCGTTGTGGCTGATTGCCTTGGCATGCACATGTACCGTCAGTTTTGCATCACCGAACATCTGTTTCATCATCAGTGCCTGGATGGGATCCTGTTCTTCCTCTTGCTGCCCCTTGCTGATGGCACGGAGTTTATAGGTTCCATTTTCAGTCTTCTCGATAATGAACTCATCCTCCTCGGAAGTGGGCACGTTGTCCCCGGCAAGTTCCTGCAGGGAGTTGCTCAGGGGGTTTTCCTCCAGGACCTCTCCAACCTTGGTGATGTCACTGATCTCAACGGTATAGATCTGGCGCTTGTATTTTTCGTCCTCCTTCTCCTCCCATTGCACGTCCGTGACAAATTTCGATTTTTTCAGGTTGGCTGCCGTTTTCTCCGGGCTCTGGGTCAAGGGGTTGTCTTCTGCGGCATCCTCGCCCCCGAGCTGCGAGAGGTTGTTGATCATCTCCAGGGCCTGTTTTGAGATACCCATGTCGAGGATGAGCTTTCCCCCCCCGTCAGCATGGATCCAGATGTCCTGCTTGACGTCGATACAGGAAGTGAGCAGCAGTGCAATCGCTGAGCACAGTGTCGTGAGAATTCTACGGGTAAAGCTTTTCATGGGCGCAATGTGTTTTGCAGGTTAATGATTTAATGCCGGCAGGGGTAACGGGCAGGATCGTGATGCGCGGCACAAGCACTCTGCATATTACCAGCACCATAGTTGATCCCGTGCAGCAAGTCACCCTTTTATGGGTATGCTTGCGGCGGCAGGCGACATGTCCCGGTTTACGGGTATGTCATTTGTTGATGCGGGTATGAGGTCATACGTCAGGTGCCATTCCTGCAGTGCTCAAGGGGTGGGAATCGATTAGGGTTTTCAATTCATCGATTTAGGCGGAAGGGTAGGGTCATGAAATTCCGACTAACCTGTTTACTTTTTGTGATGTTTGCCTTTTGCCGGTCGATGGCCGGGCCGGAGGCTTTCGAAGTTGATGATGCTCGCTTTGATGAGTTGCCGGGCGGCAAGGAGGCGGATGGAATCCTCGGCGACTTTATCCTGCGCAATGACCTGGTCGAGGCGGTCATTGCACAGAACGCGCCTTTCAGGAAAGCCAACATGGGCACGTTCTGGGGGGCGGGTGGAACAACCCAGGGTTGTCTTTACGACCTGTCTTTGCGTGGTGGCAAAAACGACCAGCTGACCATTTTTGCCCCGCTCGGACTCAAGGGCGGCGTTTCCTATGTGCGGGTCGTGGAGGATTGCCCGGAGGGTGAGGCGGCTGTTGAGACGGTAATTACTGCGGCAAAGGGAGCCGGGCTCTATACCCGGCACCGTTATCGGGTCCGTGACGGCTGGCAGGGAGTGCTGGTGAGCTCAACCCTGCGCAATGAAACCAAGCTCAAGCGCAAGGTGAAGTTGCGCGATACATGGACGAAGTTCAGCTCGTCGGGAAGTGCCGGTGATATCCAGTGGGCGGATTCCGTGGATCCTGCCGACAAGTGCGGGTATGCCTACCGCTGGGAGTGGAAGGAGGGCTCTAAGCCGGGCGAACTTACGCTTGCGCCCGGGCAGGAATTGAACTTTGAGCGTTTTGTGGCGGTGGGCACCTCCCCGCTTGATGCGGCTGGCGTGCTCCTGGAGCGTGCCGGGAAAGTGGATATTGTTTCCGGCAAGCTGAATGGACCGGGCGGCAAGCCGGTGGCGACTGCCAGTATAACCACCGAGATCAACGGCAAGCCGCTCAATGGCTATCCCGATGAAAAGGGAAATTTTTCCTTCAGGTTACCCGTGGGTAAGGAACACCTGCTGAAGGTCAGCGATATCGGGCGTGAGGGCAGGGAGCTGGAGCTTAAAGCGGGTGAGGACCCGGGCGTTGTCATTCTCTCAGCGGCCTCGGCCATTACCTTTAACATCAAGGATGAGGCAGGAGTTTCCATCCCGTGCAAGGCGCAGTTTAACGGCACGGGTGACACCAAGTCGCCGAACCTTGGACCCAACAACCGAGCGCATGGCTGCCTCGACCAGTATCAATCGGAGACGGGCCGGTTCCGGGTGGCGGTTCCTCCCGGCACATATCGCGTGGTGGTGACCCATGGCATGGAATATTCCCATATTGAGAAGCAGGTGAGCGTGGCGACCGGTGCCGAGGTGAAGCTGTCCGGCACTCTCAAGCGCCTGGTCGACACGAGGGGCTGGCTGAGCACGGACTACCACAATCATTCCACCCCCAGCGGGGATAACACCTGCGGCACTGCAGACCGGGTGATCAACATGGCGGCTGAGCAGCTGGAGTTTGTTCCGACCACCGAGCACAACCGGATGTTTGACTGGAACCCGACCATCAAGGCACTTGGACTTGAGGCCTTCATGTCGACGGTCCCGGGGCTGGAGTTGACGGGTTCCGGTGCGCACTTCAATGCCTTCCCCTTCAAGCCGGATCCCAGGAAGCAGGATGGGGGTGCGCCACAGTGGGCAAAGGACCCGCGCCTTAATGCCATTACCCTGCGCCATTTTCAGGAATCCGACCCGGAGCGCTGGGTGCACCTGAACCACCCGAGCATGGAGGAGAATTTCGTGGACTGGAACGGAGACGGCAAGATTGATGGGGGATATGCCAACCTCGGCAGCATGCTCGATGGCCTGGAAACCCAGAACTATGTCGGCAACAATATCCTCGCCGGGGCTCCCTACAGCATTAACAGGAAACTGGGTCCCGGCGGGCGGGTGCGCTACATCCGTGAGTTTATCTGGCTGCAGACCCTCAACCAGGGGCACCGGGTCTGGGGAATTGCCGTTAGTGATGCTCACACAGTACACGGTAACGGCGCCGGCGGTTGGCGAACCTACGTGAAGAGCTCGACGGATGACCCGGCCAAGGCGGACTGGCGCGAACTGGTGCGCCATTCAAAGGCGGGGCAAATGATCCTTACCAACGGGCCTTACCTGGAGATTGAAGCCGGCAAAGGCGTGCCCGCGGGAGGCTCGTTGCGTGTGGAGAATGGACAGGTGCAGCTCAAGGTAAAGGTGCAGTGCACTGACTGGATTGATATTGATCGTGTGCAGGTGCTGGTCAACGGTGCGCAGCGCAAGGAGTTGAACTTTACGCGCAAGACCCACAAGGGGATGTTTGCCGATGGAGTGGTCAAGTTTGACCAGGCGATCAAGGTTGCCCTTGAGCGTGATGCGCACCTGATCGTTGTGGCATTCGGCGAGGGCTTTGACTTGAGCAAGGGATTTGGCAGCTCAAAGCAGAGCACGATGAACCCCTGCGCCTACAACAACCCGATCTTTGTTGACGTGGACGGCGGGGGATTCAAGGCAAGTGGCGATACCCTGGGCTTCCCGCTACCGGTGAAGGGCTTGACCGCAGACCAGGTCAAGGAGTTGCTTGGCGAATAAAGCCGTCTGCCCCCCTTTGCCCGGGTATACGCGCCAGACCGGTGCAACAAAGAGGATGCAAAAAAGAATCCGACCCGGGAAGAGGCTTGCTGAAACAAGCTCCTTCCGCGGGCCGGAAGACAGTTTTGGTTCCTCCTGCCACTTTGGCAGAAGGAAGCTTATCGGTTTTAATTACTCAAGCTCGGTGTTACGCACGCGGTAGAAGCCGCGCACCTGGCCAACCCGGTCGGCATCAGTGTCTTCCCAGATGGTGGTACCACTGGTGCCGATGACATTGTCGTCGAGCTCTTCCCAGAATGGCTGGTCAAGGCTTGCCTTGAAGTCAATGGCATAGGCGACTCCCTCATTACTGGCAAAGGTAATTGCCAGCGAGGTGAGCTGGTCGGCTGCCCCCTGGCCTGCAATCTCGAGGATCTTCAGGTCAACCGGCGGCACCACCAGGTCAATGGCGGGAGTTCCTGCGGCTAGTGCTGCGATTTGCTCCCCGGTCAATGCTCTGTCGAAGATGGCAAACTCGTCTATATAGCCGTGGACACTGTTTGCGCCCTTATCACTGCCGATCCACATCTGCCCGATGTCAGTTGGCAGGGCAAGCTGCCCGCCTCCCTCAAGAAGGAGGGCACCGTCTTTCCACACCTGCTTGTCAGGACCATTTTTCTGGAATACGAAGTGGCTCCATTCACCGGCGACGATGCCGGCCGGCCCGCTAATCCGGACGTTGCCGGCACAGCAGCCGGGGCCGTCAAAGAAGATGTGGCCATTGCTCCAGGGCACATGTCCGTGCATGGCACGGTTGTGGCTCACGCTCGGGGAGTGGAGCAAGAAGCTGGTGGTGTTGGTGCCGATGTTGTTGTTCTTCTGCCAGAAGGAGAAGGCAATGGCGTCCTGGGCTCCTGCCACCCTGTAAACATCGGTGGTTATCTGGACGGATTGCGCTCCTGCGGCACCGAAGTTCATGGAATAGTCCCCGGCGGTTCCTGAGTGACCCTCGCCATCCGCGGAATAGGCAGCCCCGTTGATAATGGCACCATTCAGCCCGAAGGGACTCTGGTCCACGGCCACTGCCTGGTCGGAGGTGTCGTCAAAGTCCCAGTATCCGAGCAGGCTCAGGTCGTTTCCTGTTGAAGGCAGGCTGTTGACATCATTCGGGTCGGATCCAAAGGCCAGTTCCAAGAGGTCATCCCAGCCGTCGTCATCACTGTCAGCCTTGTTCGGGTTGGTGCCCCCGGCGATTTCCACATCGTCATTGATGCCATCCCCGTCACTGTCGGCCTTGTTGGGGTTGGTTCCACCGGTAATCTCGGCACCATCATTGAGGTTGTCCCCGTCGCTGTCTGCAGCCAGCGGATTGGTTCCGTGGGTGTTGATTTCATCAGGGCTATCCAGGCCGTCCCCGTCGTCATCACCGGCGGTGAGTTCGTCAAGGTCACCGGCGAGGCCTTCCTCGACGATGTCGAAAATGCCGTCCCCGTCCGTGTCGGCCAGTTCCGGAACTGTCGGGTTCTTCAGCCGGATGTAGACCTCCGTGTAGGGAATGGCGTGGTTGAAGCCGTTGTTGGGGTGATCCCAGATAAACGTGGTGGCATTGTCTGCACCGGGGACCGCATTACCCATGCTGAAGCCCATCAGGTTATTATGACCGCCCCAGGCCCAGGTGAAGATACGGTCGGCATCATTCCCGCCGAGCTCAAAGTCACGGGTGTTGCCGTTGATCCTGACACCGAGTTGCCCCCCCGGAGCACCATTGGTTTCCACCACTTCATAATCGACGGTCATTCCCGTATCAAAATTCCAGCGCCAATCGGTTTCGGAAATCGGGCGCCAACGGGCTTCCTCGAAGGCAGTTCCTGCCGGGTTACTTGCCCGCTTGATGCGGATCTCCACGTCAGTAAGGACACTCCCGGAATTTGCGATCAACTCGTTGATCGTCGCGGTATTGTATGTCGCGGGAGCGAAGGCTGATGAGGTGCCAATGGTACTAACATCATCGACTGCACCCTGGCCATTTGCGTCCCAAGTCCATCCCTCACGGCCCCGACCGACCAAAATCCAGCTGTGGGTCCCGTCGTTTTCAACGTAGGCGCTGAATTTTCGGGAACCGGCAATCATGTCGTAGGATCCTGTCGGCAATACGCTGATGGTATCGAGTTCTGTAATGCCGGTCGGTGTGTCCTCGGCGTCGTTGGGATCCGTCTGGAAGGTGACCTCTGTGCCGTCGGTGGCACCGTCACCGTCAGAGTCGGTTACCAGGGGATCGGTTCCGGTGTCAGAGTCGCTGACAAAGTTCCCGGTGTTCGTTTCCGCCCCGTCGGCCAGCCCGTCGGCGTCTGTGTCGGCAACGAACAGGTTGGTCCCTGCGGCAATTTCATCACCGTCATTGAGCCCGTCGTTGTCCGTGTCGGCCTCGGCGGGATTACTGGTCAGTGTGAATTCCCTGGCGTTACTCAGCCCGTCATTATCGGCGTCACCCTCACCGTCCTGGTCCAGGTTACCGAAGTGGTCATTCTCCCAGTTGTCATTGAGTCCGTCGCCGTCACTGTCTCCGCCGACCAGGTAGTTGGGGGCAAAGCCATTGCCGAGCATGACGATCTGCTCCTCGGTCAGGGGGCCGTCAAAAATGGCAAACTCGTCAATGAGGCCGTTGACGCTGTTTGCTGCCCTTTCGCTGCCGATCCAGAACTCCGTGATGTCCGTTGGCAGCGGAAGCTGTCCGCCTCCCTCCATGAGCTTGACACCGTTTTTCCAGACCTGCTTGAGTGGGCCGTCCTTCTGGAACACGAAGTGCGTCCATTCACTGGAGATGATGCCGGCAGGGCCGTTGATTCTGTTGTTGGCATTACAGCAGTTGGGGCCGTCAAAGAAGATGTTGCCATTGCTCCAGGGCACGTGTCCGTGCATGGCACGGTTCACGCTCGGGGAGTAGAGCATGAAGCTTGAGGTGTTGGTGCCGGTGTTGAGATTCTTCTGCCAGAAGGAGAAGGTGATGGTATCCTTGGCTGCTGCAATGTTGAAGAGATCTCCATCTACTCGGACGGTTTGCCCGCCATTGAGGGTACCGAGGTTGATGGCATGGTCCCCGGCTGCTGCAGAGTGACCTTCTCCTGATGCAGAGAATGCCGCGCCTCCGGTAATTGCGCCGCCTTGACTGAACGCGCTTTTATCAGCGGCCACAGCCGGGTTCTCGACGTTATCAAAATCCCAGTAACCGAGCAGTTGCAGGCCGGATGGGCTACTGTCGTCATTGGGATCCGAGCCGAGGGCCACCTCATGGAGGTCACTCCATCCGTCACCATCACTGTCGCTGTTCAACGGGCTGCTGCCCAGGTCAATTTCCGCGCCGTCATTGAGGCCGTCGCCATCGGTGTCGGCATTGGTCGGGCTTGTTCCCGTGTCAGCGGCGCTGACGAAGCTGCCGGTATTTGTCTCGACTCCGTCATCAAGGTCATCCCCGTCGGTGTCCGCCTCGGTGGGGTCCGTCCCGACACTGACCTCCTGCAGGTTGGTGAGGTTGTCCTGGTCGGGATCATCGTCAGCTCCCTGGGCCAGATCATTGAAGTATTGTTCCTCCCAGGCATCAATCAGGCCGTCCTGGTCACTGTCAAGTGAGCCGAGCTCCTCAAGGGTGAGGCCGTTGAGGATCGGGTTCCTGTCGGCGAATGTGGCTCCGATACCGCTTAAGTGCACGGCAACATCGGTGCCATCGGCAATAAAATAATGCACCACGGCGAAGTTCTTGTTCTCACCCTGGTTGGTGGTGAATTCGTCGGCGATCAGGCTGCCGTTCACCGAGATGTCAAAGCCGCGGTTCACACCTCTCTCGCTGAAGAGCAACTGCAGCTTGTAGCCCTCGCCGTCGGTGAGTCCGCCCAGGCGCACGTGGAGACCGTCGTTGCCCGGGATGTTGGAGTTGGGGGGGTGATGGCGGATGCTGTGAAGGACTCCCTCAAGGGCATCATCCTCAGCTAAGCCACCGATGTCCGGGACACCGCCCCAGGCAGCGATCACGTGCTGGGCCGCGACCTCAACGTTTTCCACGCCGGTATCACCGGTGAATGCCGCATCACCGATGACGGCTCCTCCTCCTCCTCCAACGTTGACGGCGTGAATGATATTGCCGGAGAAATCCAGGGCCGAGGCCCCGTCGATCTTGACCACCCTGGTGAATGTCAGGGTGTCCTCCTCCTCAACGGTGATGCCCTGGATGATCGGGTTGATGTCACCGTGGCCCAGGCCGTCAGAGCGCAGGGTGATGTTCAGGGTGCCATCCTCTGCCACGTAACGGTGGACCAGTGCAACGCCGAGCTCACCTGCGTTACCGGTGTAACCGGCAGCGTTGAAGTCGATGGCAACACGGGAATCCTCAATCCACACCCCAAAGTGGCGGTTGACGCCGATGTCGGCAAAGAGCAATTGTACTTTGTATTGCTTGCCGGGGGTGAGCCCGGGGATGGTGGCGGTAAGGCCCGTTGCGCCGGCTGACCAGCGGATGTCGTTCATCACCTGGATGAGATTGGTGTCATCGTCACTGTCGATGGCAATTGCCCCAACACCGGGACCCCAGTTCGCTGCGGTGTTCTGCGCGGCGATAATTCCGGCGTCACTGGTGAAGGTGGCGTCACCAATGGTGAATCCGCCGTCTCCGACAGCCTCCACTGCGGCAATGAATTTGCCTTCAAAGTCGAGTCCCTCACCGGGATCAGCACCGGTAAATACCGAGATGCGGGTCGCGTCTTCAGGAGCCACCACAGGCAGGGAGTATTTTTCTCCCAGGTAGGCGATGACCTGCTCGCGCTCAGCACTGTCCAGCAGGCGGTTGTAGGCGATAATCTCACCAATCTCCGCCTGGCTGACCTCTTGGTGCTGCCCGTCGGAGCCGAAGCCCAGGGCAGCACCGGGCGCACCCGGGTGGCCGTTGCCGCCGTAACCGAAGCCGTTGAGTGACCAGTCACTGGACTGCCAGGCACCGGTTCCCTCGGCAATCTTTGCCTCCCCGTTCGGGGCCGGGATACCAGCATCTATCCCTGCCCATTGTCCCGGGTGATGGCCGTGATAACCATTCCATTTTCCGATCAGCCAGTTTCCGCCCGTGCCGAAGGCTGACTGCAGGGTGCGACCTTTATTGACCGCATCGGCAGCATACTGGTCGACGATGAAGATGGAGTAGGGGCGTGCGAGGTTGAGGTTGATCCTCATGCCGGTGGTGGCATCCTGACGGATGGCGTTTTTGCCACCGATTGCCGCCTCACTGATAACGGGCCGGCGTTCAGCAACTACCTGAACCGCATTGGAGTTGGCACCGCTCTTGTCAGCCCATTGGGAGATGGTGCCGTCGGCTTCGGTCGTGATGCTATCAGCATCAGAGGCATCAAGCCAGAGGACCTGGTTTTTTGAGGGTAACTGGCCAAAGGCTGAGCCGATGAGCAGGGTGAGGAGTGCAAGGATAGGCAGGGTGTTTTTCATGGTAAAAGGACGGTGAGAGTTTGTGTGAGGTTTTGTCAGGGCGAATGGCATTTAGAAGGGATAGAGGGAAAACCCAAGCGGTTGAGATCCACGTGTAACACAGAAGTTGAACGCGGAATCAAGCAGCCGTTCTAAATAACCCAAATATACCCCCATTTTTTATTAACAGCGATTATTGGGTAAAACGCCGCGTGAGTCGAGAACTGAAGTCCCCCCCCCCAAAAAAAA
>CAWVVE010000022.1:0-11737 GCA_963933075.1 uncultured Verrucomicrobiaceae bacterium
CTTGAAGGTTGGGGGATATCGACGCTGGTACGAAAGTAGGTGGTGGCATGTTTTCCTGAGGAGTCAGGCCCGAAGCTGACTGTTGTTCCAGACCCCTCACCATCACTTCCATACCCAAGCTCAGAAGGACCACTTGCCCATCCGGAATCATCAAAGTCCGCTGATCTCCAGACACTTCCCTGGTCACTTCCATCATCAAGATAACTCCACTCGTGCCCGGTGGTGATATAGGTGACGGGAGCCGGTCCCCCACCACCGAAACTGGCAACCTGTGCATTGGGATGCACTGCACCACCCCGCTGCCGGGGATCACTGCCATCAAGGGTATAGAAGATCTTGTCCGTATCCGTCGCCATAGTAAGCGGCGTGTCAGGTGACACCGAACCGCCTTGCCGGCTGAACAGCGGGGCATCGGTATCCGGGTAAAGGTCAGCTCCCCTCAACTGCGAGATAACCACCCCGGTGCGCTGTGGCAAATACGAGTTAAGCAACCGGTCACGCTCGGCAACCCACTCAACGTTGCGCGTGTACGGGGTGGAGCGCTTCGAGTCACCCCAGCGCGCAGACTCCCCGACAATGGCGCGGTCAATATAATCAGCAAGCTCCCTGTAACGGGCGATTGTCCTGGCCGGAGTCAGCGCCCCGCCGTTGAAAAGGTGCCGGTGCGACCGGTCAGCAAACTCAAGGCGAAACTCGGCATTCTCACGCAGCCTTGAATACAGGCGCGATGGTTTGTTCGACTGGCCGACACCTGTTCTATTATTGCCGGTCGTGCTTTCCAGCGTTCGCTCCGCATCCCAGTTGAAAAACTTGTAACCCTCGCCTGGAAGCCGGCGCCTCGCGGAATACCAGTTATGGTCATCCCAGTCCTGATTCCCGCCGTAGAAATTAACCAGCATGTAGTCGATCAGATTGGGAATATCCACATACTCGGAAAGCGCATCATAGCCAGCCTGGGTGGAAACGCCGGCATTGGCAATGCTGTGCGCGGTTACCCAGGCATCCGCATTGCCGTCCACCACGTTGCGCGGATAGGAATTAAGCGCGTCCCATTCCTCCTTCTCCCCACCGTAGTAGGAGGAGGCAAAGTCCGCATTCGGCCGCTCTACCACATTATAAAGACCCCAGTAGAGGCCGTTGAGATAGAGGTGCACAAAGGTTCCGTGACATGAGGCATGCCCCATCGCCAATTGCGAATCATGCATAAACTGGTCGCGTATATACTGCGCCCGGTTCTCCTCGCCGCTCGAGCCGCGATGCCAGCTGTTATTGAACCCGGCACGCAGGATGATGCTGTCGAACGAGTCCACCGCTCCGTCCGCATCCTCCGTCGCGTCCTGAAAAAGGGGGAATTTGAGCTTGGTGTTGCCATATTCCCGCTTGAAGAGGAACCGAAAGCTGTGCTTGGGAAAGCTTGAATTGCGCCCGACCCCGCCCTGCATGCGCACACCGCAGTTGACCTGTATGTCCTTGCGCCCGTCGGGAAAGATAAGCTCCACCGATCCGGGCCGCTCCCAGGCTACCCCGGAATTGTTGGCATTGGTGTAAATCCCGCTGCCACCGAACAGGTCCGAGGTCTTCATCGCGATTGAGATTGAGGGGATCGATTTCAGATCATCCTTGATGGTGCCGCTATACAGCGGGTTGTTCACCACGTCGGAATCCATCCCATAATCCGTACCGGAGGGAAATCCCGGCGGATTTGAGGATTGACGCAACACGTCATCAAGGAACACATAAGTCTGGCAATCAACGTTGGTCGGGGTAAATCCCTCCTTGTAGGCAATGGCCTTGAGAACTGTCGTTGTTGTGATGCTGACAGGCCCTGTATACAGGGTGCCGCTCGATATACCGGGGTCAGTGCCATCAGTGGTATAGCGGATCAGGACGTCGGGTGTTGTTGACGTTATCCCGACATCAAGGGGCGCATCATAGAAGCCGCGCTTAACTGAAAAACTGGTATCGCTTACGAAACCGCCAAAGGTAACGCCGTTGAAACTTCCCGGGGATGGCGTCGACATGTAACCGGGACCGCCGATTGCAGGATTAGTCACGCTCACCGCGTGCAACTCAGGGAGAACCAGCATGTCGGAACTTCCAAGGTCGCCGTTCAATCCCTGGATCGACAGCACGTTGTTCCCATCCCGGAGCACTGAAGCGAAGGCATCAAGGTTGAAATCCTCGAAGATGACAGCGTTACCGTCCGGATTGTCGGTGCTGGCCGCGGAATTCCAGGAGGAAGCTCCAGGACTGTTGGAATCCGCCACACGCTGGCCATTGAGGAATGCAACAAAGCCGTCATCATACTTCATCTTGAGAATCAACTGGGCCACTGCCCCCGGGTCAGTCACATCAAAGGAAATACGAACGTATACTGATGTATTGACCCCGTTAAGCTGATCACCCAGATCCCCGTTCGTGCCAAAGAGCGAACGATAGGTGCTGCTCTCATCATACCCAATTCCACTCACCGCCATATTCCAGGAGGAATCATCAAACTCGACACCTCTCCAGGTTTCATCAAGCGAGGCATCAGGAGGCACCATAACCCGGCAGTCGGCACTGCTGGCAACAAGAACCGAGGCGGCAGTGTCGCCGGTCTGCATGAGGCCATAGGATATATCCTCAAATTGTTCGGCCAGCGGATTTACAGCGGAACCGAACTCGGAAATAATGGTGGCACCATCAGGTGCAACCAGTGCCAAATACTCGCCGCTGTTACTCAGCCGGAAATTTGTATGCAACTGCGAGTTGGCATCCCGCCGGTCCTTCTCCGAGGCAAACACCAACAGGAAAGCGTTCGCTTCCAGGGGAAGCGACGGAAATTGCCATTTGGTAAGCGCACCGGAATCATCAGTCAGGTAGTGCCCGGCAAGGTCAGTGGTTTCCGGTCCTGAATTGAATATTTCAATCCAGTCGCTGGAATCACCATCCTCATCAACGATGATGCCACCGTTGTCAGCCATAAACTCGGTGACGTGGAGTGCCCCCTTCACCAAAGAGATGAAGGCAAATACGCAGGCAACCAGCATGACGGGGACAATCCGCAAGGCACCACGCCCCATGAACCGTCCTCGCGGGATTAGATTTTTATGTTTATCTTGAGGAATATCCATTGTTCTTACCGGCGTCTTGTGTCGGGATGAAAATCCATCGACACCATTCCGCCGGCATAAAACACTTCGGCCGGTGGAACAGAATGGGCTGCCGGGGGATTATTACTGCTTAGTCTGCCCGTTCACTTATCCTGAACAGGTTCTTCTCTGTGCGAATATAGATCACCCCCTCATCAACTGCAAACGATGCAAGTGAGCGCTCGCCAATGTCATTGCTTGCCAGGACCTCAAATTCCCGCCCGGCCCTGATTACCGTGCAAACACCTTTTTCATCAAGAAAATAGATGCGGCCCGCACAATAAACAGGTGAAGCCGACATCGGGCCTGCGGCACGTTCCTGCCAAACTATCCCGCCTGTGAGCGGATCCACACAACTGACAATTCCACCATCGGAAATAAAGAAGAGAAGATCGTCAACAACCAACATGGACGGGGTATGGGGAGCCCGCTTTGAGATCTGCCATTCAAGGTGGCTTCCGGTGACATCACCCTTGGATTGCGCGTCAATACGAATGCCAAGAACATTCGGTTTATCATAACCGGTGCCGATAAAGATCATATTGTCATGCACGACAGGTTTCGGTATCACCGAATAGCCTTGCCCGTATTTAACGTTCCACAATTCCTCTCCGGTTGAAGGATCGTAGGAGAACACCGCCCCACTGGCCGGACTGATCAACTGCGGGCCATTGCCCAGCTTGACAAGGGTTGGCGTGCTGAAGGAAAACTTCCGCCCGGCGGGCGTCTTTGACCGGGCCTTTTTCCAGGCCACTTTCCCTGTTGCCTTGTTAAGGGCAACAATGAACGGCGCCCTCGATGCATCCGCACTGTAGATCAGCAGGTCTTTAAAGATAACCGGTGTCCCACCATTACCGTGCAGGGGTGGATAACTGAGATCCACCTGCCTCCAGACCACCTTTCCCTCAAGGTCAAGGCAGGCAGTTCCCATGTGGCCGAAATGCACATAAACACGGCCGCCTTCAACAATGGGAGTCGGGCTCGCATGTGAATTTTTCTTGTGGATGCGAGGTGCGCTGGCTCCATCCTGCCTGAACACCAACGTATCCCAGACCATCTTCCCGGAAGTTGAATCAAGGCACAGTACCCGCAGTTCACGGTCAATCCCGTTGGCATCCTGGTCATTACCTTCAGCAACAGCGGTGGTGAGGTAAATCCTTCCAGAAGCAAGGACAGGTGAAGACCATCCCTTCCCGGGAACAGGAACTTTCCACCTTACGTTCGCTGTCGCGCTCCATTTCAGTGGGACTGACTTGACCCGGGCATGACCATCACCGGCAGGACCGCGAAATTTAGGCCAGTCTCCCGCGGGGCTTAATGCCATCAAAACCGTTGAAGAAAGCAGGGCAACACATTGAAGCTTCATGTTCATAGAATAAAGTGTTGGTGTAGCAGAGTTCAACCATTGATCAAATGATCCTTACAATAACGGGCAATCGGCATCTGGACACCGTGGGTATTATGCCCGAGATTATTGGGGAACCCCAATGCCTGAGTTTTTTAACCCTCGCCGGCTGTCAATCATCTTGGCGACCTTGTTCTTTGGCACCTCCATGCTGCGAGGCAAAGAGGTCATCCTGCAGTATTTCAATACCGATTGGAGGGAAATTGAACGCCGTATCCCGGAAATCGCCGAGGCAGGTTATTCCTCACTCTGGTTGCCTCCGCCCTTCAAGGGAGCCTCCGGCACCTACTCGGTGGGATTCGATACTTTTGATCGCTTTGACCTCGGGGACAAAGATCAAATGGGCACAAGGCCTACCCGGTATGGCACCCGGGCTGAACTCCTCTCACTGGTCCGGCTTGCGCACCGCTTCGCACTGAAGGGGTATTTTGATAATGTCATGGCCCACACCGGAGGCCCCCTGGACAGTGAAACTGAACCCGGGGAACTCTTTCCCGGCCTGCCTGGCTTTGTCCCTGAAGATTTCCACATTGGGCGTGAAAACGGATACTGGCGCAAATTCAGTGACTCCATCAACTGGAACGATGAGTGGCAGGTAATTAACCGTAACCCGTTTAGTTGGGACATCGCGCAGGAGGACTGGAACACATCCTTCGACGCGGATGGGCTCCTGGAGAATAACGATTACCCAAAATGGCGGGGTATCCGCCACCCGGGAGAAACAGAATATTACCTCGATACCGACCTGCCGGTCGCGAAAAATTTCAACGGTGATCCTGTTTTCACCTTTGCGGACAGGGAACCCTTTGCAGACACCGGTTACGGTCCACAGGTGAGTGGAGCGAATAATGGGCGTTTCGACTGGGATGACCTCAATGGTGACGGACAGCACAGTCCGGGGGAAATCTCCGAGCCTTTTACAGATACCGGAATAAACCCGGGAAACCCTAAGCGGCGCAACACCACCTGGGGCTTCGGTGACTCAATCTACAATATGGGCAACCCCGTAGAGGAAGACGTTAACCAGATGCTCTTCCGGCAGGTTCGTTGGTTTGTCGACATCGCCAAGGCTGACGGTTTCCGGCTTGATGCCGTCAAGCACGTCCCCGACTTCTTCTTTGGTAAACTTGACGGTGATGACAAGGATTATTCCAATTGGGGATACACCGGCCAGATACAGGAACAATACAACGTCTCGCGGGGGCACACCGACTGGGGAAATCACCGTGACAGCATTTTCCTCAATACCCTTGCGCGCGACGATGCCATGCTCTTTGGAGAACATCTCGGCATACCACCGGATTGGCCCCCCTACCTGAATGCCGGCATGCGGGTAGCTAATGAGGATTTTCTCAATTCTGTAGGCAGTTTCAATGGCATCGGCAACAGCCTGGCAAACTATGATCAGCCCGGGCACGGCAGTATCGGAACAACAACCGGTGTCAGTTATGCTCTTTCCCATGACAACAACCACATGGACGGCTCGATACGGGCTGCCGTGCACCAGTATATGCTGACACGTGAAGGACTACCCATCGTCTATACTGACGGTTACAACATCGAAGGCGCGCCTTCCTACTTCCCCAAGCCCTCATACATCCCCTTCCTTGGCCAATATGGCCACCACTGGGTTACCGGGCCGCTTAAAGTGCGCCGCGATTTCGTGCGCGGGCAGCAAGTTCCGCGCTGGAGCGACAACGACTTTGCCGCATGGGAAATGCGTGACAAGCGCGAAAACGCAAACATGAATGACTCA
This sequence comes from uncultured Verrucomicrobiaceae bacterium, assembly GCA_963933075.1. Classification (GTDB taxonomy): domain Bacteria; phylum Verrucomicrobiota; class Verrucomicrobiia; order Verrucomicrobiales; family DEV007; genus CACIUL01. The sequence goes on from CAWVVE010000022.1 coordinate 6,296, forward strand.
GATGGCACTGTTGTCATTTTAATGATGGCCCGCAACTTCACGTCCGGCCAGGCCAGGCCGGTGGTCACCGGCTTCCCTCAGGGCGCACGCCTGCGAAACTATTCAGAACATGGCGGTTCCTTCAGGGTAAATGTTGGCAACGACAGGCGATTGCGAGATGACAGCGGAAACTTTCCTGTGGTGCCATCAGGGGGATATTTTTCCTTCTCTTGGGACAACCCCCGCCTGCCGTCTCTCTGGATCGGAGACACCGAGACCAGGGCCATTGAAATCTACCAGGGAAATACACGCGCACCGTGGATTCAGCATCCTCGCTTCGACGGTCGGGACGGCGACGAAAATTATGCCCACACGACGCGAATCCCCCGTGTCACAAATGGTGCACGCATGCGATTCCTTGCCAGGGCTGACGGTTCCTGTGCCAATATGCTGATGAAACTGGATGGCGGAGTGGACATTAACTCCGGCATGGGATTTGGCCCCGGAGGCAGTGATAAACGGGACAACCCGCCACCGAAAGACCGTTTCTTCGAGGGCCATGCCCAGGATCTATTCACCGGCTATGAACAGATGCGCTTTTTAGAGCGGGGAGTTGAAAAATTCGCTGCCACCAACACCAGTCGCAACGTAATAGGATCCAGAGGATCAGAAACATGGCAAGTGTCACTGTCACGGGAAGCCCCGCCTGAAATAACCCGTAATAATGGTGCCGGCATCTTAACCGACACCGGTACCGTCGACTGGGTTTACCACGACCCAAAAGACACTGATCATCAGGACAATCCTCAATTTCTGATTACACCGGAACTTTCTGCACGGATTGCAGTGAAGATCGGCTACCAGGAGGACAACCCGGGCCGGGCATGGCTGTATTATACCACGGATGGTGAAACTTATCCGGAGGGCTCCCTGGGAAAAGGGCAAGACACAACACGGGCAGTCGCCATGTCGATGGTAGCACACGGAGCGCCTGATGCCGGAGGCACTCCGCAATGGTGGCATGCCCATCTCCCGCTCCAGGCAGAGGGCACCCTGTTGCGCTACAAGATTGGTGTTCACCGCGGCGACGCCCCTGACCGCTTCCCCTTTTCCCAGCGGGATATCGATATCAAGCAGAAAATGGAAACCCAATTCGAGATCACGGGCTTTAACGCCACTACAGCTGCCCACTTCCCGCACAACGACCACAGTTCAATGAGCACTGGTCTCAGCGAAGGGTTTCATATACTGCGCACAAAATCATTCCTCAACCGCACCGGGAAAGCTTCCATCTTCAATACCCGGGCACAGACATTTTACTACGACACTAAAAGGCCAAGTGCCCGTATCATATTTCCACGCGAGGATGACACACTGGGGGGATCCGATTACCAAGTGGTGGTTCGCTCAGACACAACAGTGACCAGGGTCTCCTATAACATCCTTGACAGCGATCCTCTCAACGACAGCACAACAAACGGAAACGGGACCGGCAACTGGACAGCAGCAGATGAGATTACCGCCCATCGGCTAAACGACGAAAATTCTCCTCAAAAAGAATGGCGCTTTGAATATCCTGAGATTCCGTCTTCGGGAACCGCCATCATAAGCGTGCGCTTCAGGGAAATTTCCTCCTCTAACGAAGATAACCTCTCCGATGAGGACGGGCATTACACCACGGCTCGTGTCGGGATCAACACCGGCATCCCGGTAAACTACAGGTTCGGCTATCCCGCAACAGAAAACCAGAGAATCGGGGAGGGATACATCGCCAAGGTGCTGTTCGATAAATCCCTCGGCGATGGGTTCAGCGATTCTGTGCTCATCAGTGAATTCAACGTCATGGTCGATGGCATCACGCTTCCCCCCTCACTCCTCACAATCGCGCGTAACGAAACACAGGCAGATGACGCGGTGGCAATCAGCATGCCCAATCTCTTCGATGGAAACACCGATGCCATCCATGAAATCCGGTGCATCCATCGTCGTGGCGACTCAACACTCTCAACAACACGTAAATTCCTCGCAGAAGTTACCGACCTCCCTGATTCTGATGGTGACTCCCTGCCGGACAACTGGGAACTCATCCATGGACTCGACTCCAACAACCCGGGAGGCATTCATGGCAAAGACGGGGACTTTGATCATGACGGGATTTCCAACCACGGGGAGTTCCTCACATCAGGTAATCCCCTGGCCTTTGAGCCTGGAAGTTTTTCCATCAACGCCATTGAAGTTGAGGGCAGTGAATCCCTCTCCCTTGAATTCCCGGTAAGCGCGAACAGACACTACAGGATTCTCTACTCACGTGACCTGGAAGCCTGGCAGGAAGCGGCCTCATTTGATGTCCTCTCCTCCGACCCAGGCTTCATCTGGATCGATGACGGAAGCTTAACGGGTGATCTTCCCTTCACGGGCAAGAAAAGGTTCTATTCACTGGAGGTTTCTCCGCTGTCTCCCTGAGCCCATTCTCCAGGCGAAGCGATCTGCACAGACAATTTAAGTATCCCTTGCAGGTGATCTGGTGCATTCTTAATGGCAAGTGTTTTGCCTATGATTGAACAATCCCGTGATTCCAAAATGATTCAAGGTCTGGTGGCCGCTACCTTTACGCCCTTTGGCAAGAACGGCGACCTGAACCTGGACATCATCCCTGAGATCGTAGATCACCTCTCGGCATGTCAACTGAGCGCAATCTTCATCAACGGCACCACGGGTGAAGGCCCATCCCTTACCGAGGAGGAACGCTGCGCGGCCGCCGAGTGCTATACAGCCGCAGCCAAGGAAAAATCATTAACGAGCATTATTCATGTTGGTCATGATTCGCTCCCTGTATCGGGAAAACTTGCGGCACATGCCGCCCGGATTGGAGCCGATTGCATTGCCGCCGTTCCGCCGTCCTATTTCAAACCCTCCAGTCTAAACGCCTTAATTGATCACTTGGCCGCAATTGCTGCACATGCCCCGCAAACACCGTTCTTCTATTACCACATCCCCCGACTCAGTGGAGCGCAATTCAACATGCTTGATCTGTTGAAGAAATCCAGTGAAGCAATCCCAAGCCTGATCGGCATCAAGTATTCCTGTGCGGACCTGTCCACTTTCGTCGAATGCACGCGTTTTGAGAAAGGAAAATACAACATGCTCTTCGGGGCGGATGAGATGCTTCTTGCCGGGCTTGCCATGGGTGCAGACGGCGCTGTAGGGTCAACCTATAACTTCCTTGCTCCACTCTACAGCAGGATCATCAGTGATTTTCAAGCCGGCGACAAAGACTCATCGCAACACCATCAGGCCAAGGCCGCCGAGTTGATACGCATCATTATCGAGACTGCCGGGATGCCAGGCCTCAAGGCGGCAATGACACTTGCCGGGTTTGACTGCGGACCCCACCGCTCCCCACTGAGAACCCCCTCACCAGGCATTATGGACGAGTTGCGCAACCGCCTGGATAGCGCAGAGTTCTTTTACTGGAACAAACCGTGACACCCGCCCCGCTGGCAGGTGGGGATTTAATCCTCCCGCAGCAGGCAAAGCGTCATAGTCACCAATAACTCCTGCACCCTCGTGCCCAGTTACATCACCATCTTCAACGCATGTATCCCGGTCTTCGCGGTGATCGCAGCGGGGTGTTTCCTTAGGAGCTTGCGCATACTCTCGAGAAATGCCGATAAGTCACTGCTAAACCTGGTGCTTAACCTGCTCTTTCCGGCATTCATCATCCATCACCTTCTCGACAACCACAGTCTTGGCTCCGGATCCATTATTCTCGCAGCAGCAGCCATAGGCGGGCTGTCCATCATCATGGGCTTGAGTATTGCCTATCTTGCCGCCAGATCCATAAGGATGGAAAAGGCTCGGCGGCGTACTTTTGCAGTGGCCGCCGGTCTGCAAAACTATGGATTCATTCCCATTCCCATCCTGTTAGCCCTCTTCGGAAAAGAGATCATACCCATTCAGCTGATGTTCTCAACCGGCCTCGAGATAGTCCTTTGGACGGCTGCCGTCATGATGCTCACTGGTGGAAAATCAGGAGGATGGAAAAATCTCCTGAATACTCCCTTTATCACGACAATTGCCTGCCTTCTGCTCAGCTCTATTTTCAGCGTTCACCAACTCCCGGAAATTCTCAGCCGCCCAATCTCCATGCTCTCGGCATGTGCAGTACCTGTCAGCCTGCTGCTGATCGGAGCCATCATACGTGACTTGCTGCGCCCCTCCACCTCCCCGAAAACCCCGAAAAAACGACATTTCCCGGAAATGATCATGGCGATCCTTATTCGTCTTATTGCCCTGCCGGCACTGATGCTGCTACTCGCCGGACTTGCTCCTCTGCCCCTGGAACTGAAGCGCATTCTTGTTATTCAAGCCGCCATGCCGGCTGCGGTATTTCCAATCCTCCTCGTCCGTCGCTATGGCGGAGATATCACTACCGCCGTCAGGGTCGTCATGGTGACTATGATTGTATCCCTTCTGAGCATTCCCCCTGTTATCGTGTTCGGCCTCTGGATAACCGGCAGTGCCGGCCCTTAACTGAAGACTTTCTATTATCCCTCGAAGCGGTTAATGTTGCCGACATCCTTGAAAACCTTTAATGATGTCCTGCGCCGACTTCGTCGCCTGCTACCCGATGAGCGCCTCCTCATCGATCCGGCACATCTTGCCGCCTACGAATCCGATGGCCTGACGGCATTCGCTGTAACACCCCGTGCTGTGGTCATCGCGGAAACGCCTGAGGAGGTTATTGAAACCGTCAGGATATGTCACCGGAGCGGTATTCCGTTTGTCGCCCGGGGATCTGGAACCAGCCTCTCGGGGGGATCCCTGCCACATGCGGATGGGATCGTCATCGCCCTGAACCGTCTCGACAATATTCTTCAACTTGATCCCCAGGCAAGAGTCGCAGTCGTGCAGCCAGGAACTATCAACCTCGCGGTATCCGCAGCTGCCAATCCTCATGGCCTGCAATTTGCCCCGGATCCTTCCAGCGGGCAAATCTGCACGATCGGAGGCAATGTTGCGTTTAATTCTGGTGGAGCCCATTGCCTTAAATACGGCATGACTTCAAACCATGTCCTAGGTATCAAGGCAGTGACCGCGGACGGCAAGATCATTGAACTTGGCAACGCAAGCACCGAGTCAACCGGTCCTGATGTAACGGGCCTGTTCTGCGGCTCCGAGGGATTATTCGGAATTGCTCTTGAAATTACCCTGCGCCTGGTTCCAAGGCCGGAATGCTTCCACACAGTATTTGCCTCCTATGATTCATTGGAAAAAGCCGGTGACACCGTGTCTGAAATTATCGCCTCCCGGATCCTTCCCGGCGCCCTGGAAATCATGGACAAGTTGGCCATTGAAGCCGCCGAAGCGGCAGTCGGGGCAGGTTACCCCCTGGGTAGCGAAGCTGTATTGATCGTAGAGCTTGAGGGAACCCGCTCACAGGTTGAGCACGACAAGCAACGT
>CAWVVE010000023.1:0-11707 GCA_963933075.1 uncultured Verrucomicrobiaceae bacterium
ACCAGTTCCATGTAGCTCAAGCTGCCCTCCACGACCAGGCGGGATTCCCCTAGAATCTCGCCTCCAAGCCCGCCGCGTGCCGCAACCAGCTCACTGCCCTCAACACTTCCGGCAGCGAAACTCCACTGCTGCACAGGCGCAAGGTCAGCAGACAGATTGGTGAGGCCTGCCAGGTATTCCAGGTCCGCCTTCGACAGCTGGTCCATGCGAACATTGAGCACGCGACCATCCGCCGTTTTGAGAACCACCTTGTCACCCTCGGCTGAAACAAATGCAGCCTCAATCCGGGAACCGCTGGAAGAAATCCAGGTACGCTCATCTTCAGCCACTACCGGACAAATCAAGAAGATGCCGATGGCAACCAGGGTGAAGATATTCCTCATGGCCCAATAACGCTTACAATTCTCTATTTTCAAAACTATCCAGAATCTCAATGATCGAGGTGCAGGACAACAGGACTGAAATACTGTCACCTCCCGGGACAATTCTGACTTTGGTGCTAAAGTAATTAAAGCCCAAAAGCACGCTGCATCTGCTCACGCACCTTCTTGAGCCGCTCCAACCCGCCACCGCCAACCTCGGCAGTCGCCCAGCCGGTGAAACCAATGTCACCAAGCCCTTTGCGGACATCGGCCCACGGCAGGTCACCTTCACCTATCTCGGTGAACTTGTTATTCGCCCTGCTGAACCCCTTGATGTCAAGCTTCACGCAACGGTGAGCGAAGGCGCGAATCCATTCACCCGGCTGACCGTATTTCCAGTGGTTTCCAATGTCATAGTACTGGCCTACCCACGGGCTGTTGAAACTGTCAATGAACTTCACGTGCCGCTCCGCGCTCTGCTCGGGCGGAGCACCATGATCATAAAACATCTGGTTCCAGACATTCTCAAAGAGAATCGGCTGGCCAAGGGAAGCCGCAAGCGGGATCAATTTTTTAATCCCCTGGCGACAGCGCTCCTCAATTTCCTCCTTCGGGCCGTCTCCTCCACTGCCAACGACAATCAACACGCCATTGCCACCGGCGGCATGGGACAAGCGGATACAATGCGCAATGTTGGCATGCGCTGTATCACGGTCCGCCTGGTTCTTACTGGTAAGGCGCTTACCCCAATGCGCATGATTAATGGCATTGTGAACAAAGACCCCGGACTCCTGCACCGCCGCCCTTGCCGCTTCCGCAGTGTGTCCCCCGGCCTGGTCAAAATCCACCCCGTCAAGCCCGGCCTCGCCGGCAAGGCTGAGGCGCTGTGCCAGTGTTAATGGCTTGCCATTAAGCTTATTGGTAATCATGCCAAGCTTTACCGAGAGCAGGATTCCCTTGTCCTCAGGAGGACTGACAATTTTTGCCGCACCAGCTGCCGCAACGGACACAATGCCGGGGTCAGCCTTGGCCAAGGCAGGAAGCGCCAGGGAAGCGGCTCCCGCCGCGAGAAGCTTGCGTCGGGAAACGGAAGAGGAAGAATCAGCAGGAGGTTTCATCATTGTATCTTTTACCCTACCACTGATTAAGCGACAAGCCCGCAGTGCGCGTAATAGAGTAATTCTCCGTTCCCGACAGCCTTCATTGCACAAGAATTACACGAATCGGACTCGACAACACCGCACACACCCGCAAACTCATTGAAAGATGACCCGAATCCTAGCAATCCTGGCAGTCGCTCAAATTCCGCTGACAATACCTGTTCCTGCCGATGCTGCAGGCACAGCAAAGGGTATTGTCTATAATGACCTGAACCGGAACTCAACCCATGATGAAAACGAGCCCGGCCTTGCGGGAATTGCGGTCTCAAACGGCAGGGAAATCGTACAAACAGATGCCGGGGGGCAGTGGCACCTTCCCCACGATGAGGACACCATTTTCTTCGTCATTAAGCCCTCCGGCTGGATGACCCCGGTAGACAATCACCAGTTGCCCCAATTCCACTATATTCACAAACCCGCAGGATCACCGAAAACATTCCGCTACAAGGGAGTCGATCCCACCGGACATCTTCCCGCATCCATCAACTTCGCGCTCCATGAAGCGGATGAGCCCACAGAGTTCAAGGCCATTTTCTTTGGCGACCCGCAACCCTCAAGCATTGACCAGGTTGATTATATCAAGCACGACATCATTGAGGAACTCATCGGCACGGATGCCAAGTTCGGGGTCACGCTGGGCGATATCATGTTCGACAAGCTGGAGCTTTTCCCGCAGTCAAATGCCGACATTGCCCTGATTGGCATCCCCTGGTTCAACGTGATCGGTAACCATGACCTCAATATGGACGCCGACAGGGATTCCGATTCCGATGAAACCTTCAATCGATATTTCGGGCCGGCTTACTACAGTTTCGACTATGGGCCGGTACATTTCATTGTCCTCGATGATGTCGACTGGGCAAAGCGCAACGGCAGGCGCGGCTACCATGGAGGAATTGGTGAAGAGCAGATGACCTTCGTAAAAAATGACCTGGCCCTGGTGCCGGAAGAAAAGCTGGTTTGCCTGATGATGCATATCCCAATGCTCAAGGTCGGCAACCGCAGGGAACTCTACCGGTTGATAGAGAAACGCCCGCACACCATGTCGATCTCCGGCCATGAACACTGGCACGCCCATCAATACATAGGTGCTGAGGACGATTGGCGTGGCGATAAGCCCCATCACCACATTGTCAACGTCACCGTCTCCGGCACCTGGTGGAAGGGGCGCAAGGACGAGGTCGGAATCCCGCACACAACCATGCGCGATGGTGCACCGAACGGTTACTCAATCATCACCTTCAAGGACACCGGGCATCTCCTTGAGTTCAAGGCTGCCCGCCAGCCGGCAACCTACCAGATGAGCGTATTCGCTCCTGATGAAATCAAGGCCGCTGATACCGGGAAAACCCCGGTGTATGTCAATGTCTTCAACGGCTCGGCAAAATCCAGGGTGAAAATGAGGGTCAACCAAGGCGATCAATGGGTGACATTGAAAAAAGTCCTGGAGGCGGATCCACTGTATACCGCCACCCGGCAGAGGGAAATCAGTGCAAAACCTTCCGCCCGCAATCATCTCAGCGGCCCGATCAAGTCCGATCACCTGTGGAAGGCAAATCTCCCGGAAGGAATCCCGCCTGGCTCGCACCTCATTGAAGTCAATGCCACCGATGCATATGGTAAAACACACCGTGGCAGACGCATTATCCGCATCGTCGAGTAATTATTATCCGTGGCCGATGAAAGTGCTCTTGCTGCTCCTCAGCCACCTTGGCTTAACGATTGCTTCAGCAGCGCCGGAAAAACCAGCCCTATCCCAGGCTGAGGCGATAAAACATTGCGCTCCCCGCACAGTCGATATTGAAATTCGCGGACGAGATCAACAGGGGCAATGGATCTCGCATGCCGCAGGAACCATCCTGCATGAGGACGGCTACATCCTCACCTGCGAACATGTCACCTACCCGGGCGAATCCCAAAATGTAATCCTCTCAGATGGAACGGCCTATCCCTTCAAGGTCCTGGCAAGGGCCGGGGGCAGCTATGATACCGCGATCCTGAAAATCGAGCCTCGCGGCAAGCTTCCCGCTGTTCGCCTTGGACACAGTGAAGAGGTGTCCAAGGGGCAAAAAGTGATGGTGATTGGCAATCCTGCGGGAAGGCGGCATACCATTATTCACGGGATGATTGACCGGAAGAGTTGTGGCGGCGGGACACAAATCCAGATCATCAAGGCTGATATCGGGCCAGGCAACTCAGGCGGGCCGGTATTCAACGATCTCGGCGAGCAGATCGCCCATGTTCACGTGAAAATATCAACAGCGGTCAATACTTCCCGTCATATACGCGTTGATCACATGCGCGATGCCTTTGCCAAGGTTTTTTCCGACGAGAACCGGCAAGACTACATGATCGGTATTACGGTCGATTGCCAGAAAGATGAGGCGCAGGTGATCAGGGTTCATCCCGAATCACCTGCCGGCAAGGCCGGCATTAAAGAGAAAGATATCGTCAAGGAAATAGCGGGAATGAAAATTGATCATGGAATGCATTACGCTCTTGCCCTGATCAGCCGGATTGGGGAAGAGGCAATCCCCCTGACCATCCGGCGCGGCGAAACAGTGATTAAAAAAATAATCCAGCCTCTCCGGCATAATCTCAAAGGCCATGCAAAGCCGGGTAAGTGACCCGGCTTGTTGAGATAACCCACTAATTAACCCCTTCGCCAAGGGCAATGCGCAAAGCAGACCCGCTGAAGGCAGGCGCAACTTACTTGTCCCTTTCCCGACGCGGTGCCTCCTGGAACTTCTGGACTTCCTCCGCACTGATGACATCGGTGCTATTCAACCACTGCCGGGCTGCTTCAGGATCGCGTTCCAGCCATCCGCGCACCCCACGCTCAAGGCTCGCCGTACGCGTCTGCTCATTGGAAATTTCAGCCGCCCAGATCACCGCGGCAGCGGGATCACTGTCAAATGTCGCCTTGGCAAGGGCACCGATGCCGCGATCCCGGGCTTCCCCGGCAGGCTGCTCAATCAACCAGGTCGAAGCCGCCTGCGGGTCGGCATTGGTCCAGTTCCAGACGACATGCCCCATGGCATCTGTCTTACCCCGCCCGTCCGGTTGGCTATCCAGCCACTGTGCAGCGGCAGCAGGCTCCTGATTGGCCCAGCGATTGGCAACCTCGCGGATGTGGCTGTCGCTGCGCTCTGCAACCGGTATCGCATCCACAAAGGCGGCAGCGGCGGCGGCATCTATTTCCGCCCAGCCGGAAATAGCCTGCCTGATGGCGGATTCCCCGTCCTCTCCCGGCAGGGTCATTGCCCATTCCATGGCTTCCTTGGGGGCACTCTCGGCCCAGGACTCGGCGATTTTACCGATCACCTCAGAACGTTCCTTTCCGGGATCAAGATCCATGGCAAACTCTGCTGCTTGTACCGGATTGGTCGCAGCTATTGTCTCAAGGGCTCCACCCAAGGCACCCCGACGCTGGCTCTCCGGCAGACTGTTTGCCCAGGCAAGGGCTGCCTCGGGATCCTGACGAACCCACTCCGTGGCAACGGTGCCGGCATAGAAATGCCCCATCCAGCCATTCTTCGCCTCAGGATTGTCGGTTAAGGTGGTTAACCATGCCTTGGCCTTCTCGGGATCCTGGGAAGCCAACACCCGCAATACCTGCATGGATGCCTGACCGGCCCTTTTCCGATTCTTCATGTTCTGGGTATAAGCCAGCGCCCCCTCTGCATCCATCGTTCCCCAACGGGTTAACAGTAAATCCACAGCCATTCGCATATGAGGATCCCATTCCGGAGCACTTTCCTGCAGGGCAAAGAGAGCATCGGGAATATCCTCCTTACTGATACCCTTCACGTATGCGAGAAGCATCTCGATACGGGTCAACGGATCAGGATTGGCAAGGATTTGCCGCAGGGAGGCACTTGTAGTCGCCTCCTGATTGTCTTTTGCCTCCGGCTTGCGCCCCTCCGCCCCTGTTGTCTTCTCTGCGAGCATGCCGGAAAGTCCCGATGCATTCATCGGGGCACCTCCGGCCAATCCCCTACCTTTCAGCTGCTTGACCTCGTCAGCCAATCTAGTATTCCTGATAGACTGGGTCACAATGACAGCGACGCAGGCTGCGATGACAATGGCGATAAGCGGTGTTCTTTTCATGGTAATACGCAATTCGTTAAGGCACTTAAAATCAGCACGATATAATAGGATAAGCCCCCCATTAATGACATGTGAAAACTCATCATGCAAGGACTAGGCTCTCGCGGCAGGAATTGTTGATTAACGAGGCATGCTGCGCTCTCTGGTAAACTTAACCAAAAGCATAAGGAACACATATGCGCTTGCTACGAAAATAGTTGCCGGCAGCCATCCGGCAATCACCACACCGGTTAACTTAGCTCCATCTGAAAATGCCTTTTCTGGCGGGTCGGGCAAAGCCTGCCATGCGTCATAACCTTGCGTTACTCCCAGGAAAAGTGTGAGCCAGACAATAAGAACTGCCAGCAAGCAAAGCGGCAATCGAGCGACAAGGGATTTGGCCTTATATCCAAAGAAAGTAACCAGCAAGCCCAACGGCAGACCGATTGCAAGATACATCAGGAAAACTTTCTGAAAGGGGGTCATACCACACGTGCCGTCAGTTGTTCCCTGAATATTTAATTGGAAGGATCACGGTTGAAAGTTCCTGGACGCAGATCATGCATTACCTGTTCACCCCAATGCCTGAGGAAAAACTTCTTTTCCTCAAAATGGAACAGCTTCGCATCAGCTCCCACGATTGGGCGCAGGGTGGTTGTCATTTGCAGGGTGACAATCAGAAAGACAAGGCACCAAAGGATAATGTGGATGGGATTGGTCATTCCAAGTGCACGTCCTGCCCGCAAGGCCAGCACGCATCCAAATACAACGCAAATTCCCCAGAGTAAAATCAGCAATACTCCAAGGAAACTGACGGAGGTGCTGGATACACTGAAAAGCCAAACCACCGGGGTAAATCCAATGAACAAGAGTCCCGAGAGGGCGACCAGAGAACAAAGCAAGCCGGCAATCGTCTGAAACCTGGCATGCACGCCCCCCAGGCAGGAAAATATGTAAAGGCTTGGCAGACAAATCAGTCCACTGAAGAACAGTCCAAGGACAATCTTAAGGGGAGCTGCCCAAAGCTGGGCGTTCCAGGAAAAAGTCCCAACCACAAAGCCAAACGCAGAGAGGCAGGCCACTGATATCAGGATAAGGCAGGTGATGATCTTCCCCGGGTTCTTTTGTGCCTCAAGATCATGGATGATCGCCAGGGGTTTCTTGAGAAGGGCGCCAATCAGGTTGGGTAAATTACACCCCCCCTCCAGGGGTTCATATCCTTTCACGGGATTACTCCCGTTGCCTTGCCGAAGGGCAAGTGGATCACTTGGTTTTTGTGCTGTTTGTTCGTGAGTCATGTTGGCAGTGGTGATGCGGGTTCGGATGATTAGAAAAAAGAGAGGTTTTGCATGGCCCGGAAGGCTGCTTCATAAAAATTTCCGTTAAAGGGATCCGGACGGAGAAACTCGACATCAAGGCCGGGAGACACAAAAAAAGGCCGCAGGTTCCATGAAATCTGGGCACCTACAAAAAGGTTCCCCAGAAGCCATGCCATGAAGGTATGCGTTCCCGCGCGTCGCGTTGCAGCAAATTCACGGACGCAGGAAAGCAGGCGGATATGAGCCAATATCCCCGCCAGGGCGATCACTGCTGTATGGAGCAGGAGCGTTGCTGCATGCCCAACCAAGGCGCCGTCTGCACTTGGCCCGGGCATATTGAGGTTGAGGAAAAGGATTACGGGACTCAGTGCACCGAGGATAACGCTCATGATGGCATATCCGGTTAGCAGGAACCTGAGACTCTGGCGAAGACCTATTTCACTGCCAAGGACCAGACCGAGAAGGCCATTTAGTAGACCATTGACGCACAGGGTCAGGAAAATAATAGCGGGTAACTTAAGAGCCACATAACAGGCCATTTCCGGACCCTGCCTGAAACCGATAACCGATCCGTAGATACCGCATCCCAATGTAATGAGAACCATGCACACCGGAATGGAATCCCGGCGCCCTTCCCTGATCCAGAAGGTAAGCAATCGCTTATCCCCGCGGCAGAGTGCGCCGGCATTCTGAAAAAAAGATGCAGAACCCCTCATTCTTGTTGAATGATTCACCATCGTTTCAGGTCACTGCCTCCAGTTTCAATCATTGGCAAAACGTCTTCACAAAATTCTCAACTGAATTGATTAATTCATCAGGCGTGGATGTTCCTGCCGTGATACCAAGCGTATCTCCATCATTGATCCACTCCATTCGCACATCCTCAGGCCCCTGGATATGGTGCACCCTCTGACAAAACTGCCGGCAGGTTCTCGCCAATTCACGGGTGTTATTGCTGTTTTTACCGCCAATGACCAGGACCACGTCTGATTTCTTCGCCAATGCCTCGGCTGAATTCTGCCGCTGCTTGGTGGGTTGGCACACGGTATCCACAAACCGCACCCCGGAAGCCGGAAACCGTGCCTGCATATGTTCCACCAGCCCAAGAACTCTGGTGATCGGCTGAGTGGTTTGCGCCACTACTCCGAAGCGCGAATGAGATTTCAGGCCGTTGATATCCTCCTTGCTCAAGACAACATCAAATTCTGCCAGGTCCTCTGTGAGCCCGCGAACCTCCACATGCCCCTCGCGACCGATAATCACCGGATGATATCCGGCAGAGACAAGTTGGCGAACCTGCTTGTGGGCATAATGCACCAGGGGGCAGGTGGCATCCTCTACCTGTAAAGACTCCCCCTGCACCCGTTCCCGGAAACGGTTTGAAGCCCCGTGCGCAGTAATCATCACGGTTTGCGTCTCCACCGCCTGAGGGCTCTCCTCGAAGCGCACTCCACGATCCTGAAGATCGCCCAGGACCTTGGAATTGTGAACCAATTCACCCAATACGGTGAGAGGTCGCTGCTTGACCACTCGCTTGGCAAGGTCAATCGCGTCACGCACGCCGAAACACATTCCCATGTGTTCGGCCCGCAAAACGTTAAATTTAACTTTGTGACACAAAGTATTTTTCATCATTGATTCCTGTCAGTTTATTATTGGTTATTTTGACCCGCGTGCCTGCTCTATGATCTCCTCCAGAAGATCCACGTACCCGCCAAAGGCTTCGCGCCCTTCACGGGTAAGGGTACAGGTGGTTAAAGGACGATTGTCACTGAACCTCTTGGAAACGGAAACGTAACCGGATTTCTGAAGGGTGCGGATATGGGTGGTAAGGTTGCCATCAGTCATTCCAAGGGTATCCCTCAACCCGGTAAATGAGAGCTCTACGCAGGAGGCAAGTGTCGACATGATGGCCATGCGGCTCTTCTCGTGAATCACCTTATCCAGTTGCTGGAAAAAATCAGGATTCACTCAGTCTCCCGGGGTTCGGAGGTCAATCTCAGGTATAAACCATATGCCAGGTTATTGACCCCAAAGGCACAACCCATTACCAGGTGGGCCCGGGATTCATTGAGCCAATGAATTTGTCCCGATTCTTGAAAGAAAAGGCATAAACTCCCTAGAATAAGATAGACCCAGCCTAGTAATTTAAGGCCGCGACGCATAAAAAACCCGGCCGAATGCAAAGCCCCTCCATAAAGGATCATCCATAAAGCGGCCAAGCGAATGCTGTCTGGATTTGCGCCGGGTAAATCGCCTAACTCAAGAATCCCCAGTATCAATCCTGCCACCAGCAGTGGCAGTATAGCCTGTGCAACACGCCTTGTGGGCGGAGACCAGAACTTTTCGCCGGATTTTATCGCCTGTCGGTACATGAGCAGCAAAATCACACCGCCCGTGATTGCCGCCACACTCATCCAGTAGCCGGCAAAATAATCTTTCCCTGTCCATCCCACCACCTGAGCCAAGCCGGCCGCGATTATGCCAAGAATTCCAGCCACCACTGCGATTGGCGCCAATGCGCGCCGATACAGGCTGGCCCGTTCCATCAGGGTACGAATGGTATTCAGATTTTCCTCAGCCCAGTTGGCATTCATTCTTCTACTTTGTGTGACAAAGTAGAAGATGCAAGAAATACTTTACTACAGTCACGGGAAAGGAAAATAACCGTCGCCCGCTACTGTTGATAACAGAACCCGGGATAACCCCCATAAAACGGTAATCGATAACCGTGTACTTGCCTATCGGCTCACATTGTCTGATAATGGACGCCTTGTGACAGAAGAAGAGCAATACATCCTTGACGTCAACGACACCGAAATCCGCTGTCACCGGCCGGATGGCACCATGGACTCGATCTCATGGAAAAACCTCTTACGGGTTGAAATCGTTGTTACAGAAGACACGCCGTTGCCGATCACATTCTTCACGCTGCACGGGCCAAGCGCCACGGTGGTGATCCCTGAAGGGGCAACAAACGCCGATGACCTCAGCGAACGGCTCTTTGAATTGCCCGGGTTTGATGCCGATGTGTTTGTCGATTCAATGTCCGCGCAGACCTCCAATACCTTTACCTGCTGGCAACGCGAGGGGACTATATAGGTAGCGTTGCTGCTACCTGTATGGCTGTTCTGCAATAAAATGATTCCGCGCCGCACTTTCATTTTTTTTCTCTTAGCCGCACCTGTTTTCGCACAAGCACAGAAGGCGAATGAGCCTACGCAGGAAGAGGTGGCTAAAGCATTCGCAGAACATACTAGGGTTTCGACGTTGCGACATTCAGCTCTTGATGCAGCGGACAGAGAAAAGGTTCCCCACCTAAAGGAATTTCTAGTTCTCTTTCCTAACGCGATTGTAAGATACTTGTCGTTCGCGGACGCCGATTTTCCCAGCCTGAGTATAACCACAACATTGCATGATCGTTACGAGTTCAACATGCGCATTCCTGTTACGTATTCTGAGGATAATCAGAAAATTCTGGGCTACGGCTCCCCACGCTGTCACCTGCTTGAGATTGAATCGGTCGCTCGCAGAGGCGATGTTTTAGGTGGGACATCGGGTGGCGATCTTCAGAAGCACTTTGGCGATGCAGAGTGGAAAGCTCTCGTTAAATCGAAAGGTGATTTTTCGGTGCTCGGATATGAACTGAACAAAGATGCACATGTACCGGATTTTGAGCTCGTCACCAAACATTTGAAGAGCCTGGAACGCCAGATTCCTAAACCAGCAGAACAAGACGGTGGTGGTAAGCGCGACAAATGATAACCTTTCGCTACGCTCTGTAACATTGACCCCGCGCTACCACACCTGTTAACGATATGCCTTGGATTGCGTTGCGTCCTAGAGCTTGCCGGCGGGTCGCTGTGATTTCACCAGGGCAGCATGGAAAGCATCCATCTGCTCAAGCATCCCCTTGACCAACGCTTCATTGTCAGCCGCCTTATTTTTCGTTTCTGATATGTCGCTATTTAGGTCGTAGAGCTCGACACCGCCTTTCTTCTTCCCGGTGCGCCGCAGCTTCCACTTGCCCTTGCGGGCTGACTCCAGGCTCCTGCCCCGGTAGTAGTAATACATGTCATGCGGACTCACAGCCCCCTGCTGCCCGGAGATAAGCGGCAAGATATCATGACCGTCAATCACCCGGTCGCCGGGCACTTTGGCCCCGGCCAGCCCGGCAAATGTCGGTAAAAGGTCAATGGTCGCGGCAACCTCATCGCAATGGCTGCCAGGCGGAATCCTGCCGGGCCAGCGCATGATACAGGGCACACGCATGCCTCCCTCGTAGGTTTGAAACTTAAAGCCGCGCAACGGCAATGCACTGCCTCCACGTCCATTGCTCAACTTCCATGGGCCATTGTCCGAGGTGTAAACGACCAGTGTATTCTCATCAAGCCCGTGCTGCTTCAAGGCTTTCATTATTTCCCCGACTGACCAGTCAATTTCCTCAATGGTATCACCATAAAGCCCGCGCGCGCTTTTACTCCTGAACTGCTCGGAAGCAAACAGCGGTATATGGGGCATGGTATGCGGAAGATAAAGGAAAAACGGCTTATCCGCGTTGCTGCCGATGAACTCGACGGCCTCTTTAGTATAGCGTTTGGTTAAAGTCGTTTGATCGCAGGGATACTCAATGACTTCTTCGTTGCGCATCAGCGGCACCAGGTTCTTCCTGGGCTTCTCCTTGCTGATGCGATCAGCAGTAAAGCCATCACGCAGGAGAACATCGGCGGCCAGTTGCATGTCCGGGTCAATCGTCATGTCATTGCTATAGGGGATC
>CAWVVE010000024.1:0-11386 GCA_963933075.1 uncultured Verrucomicrobiaceae bacterium
GGCAAGGACAGACCCCAACGCTGCAAGTGCTTTTGCACTTGAGATCAAAGACCCGTATGAAAGACACGCTGTCATTGAGTCGGTGGCACGGCGTTGGGCACGGCAGGACACCGTTGAAAGTTTAGAATGGGCATTAGGAATGCAAGGCGAGGATCGGAATCGGGCCACAAGGTCGATCATTGAGGAAATCGCTGACCATGACCCGCAACACGCCGCCAATGTATACAGGGATCTTCTATCCTCCTCCTTATCAAGTGACGGGTCGGAGGCCAGGATTCATAGAGAGATTGTAAGGGAAGTCGCTGAGAGATGGGCCTCAACAAACCCTAATGAAGCCGCGGCATGGGTCGTTGATCTTCCTGAATCACAGCACATCAAGCGTGAAGCGGTTCAAAGGGTAGCGGACAGGTGGGCATCTTCCAGCCCGGAGGCAGCTTCAGCCTGGGTCCTTGAACTGCCGGAAGCCGATCATATCCAGCGGCATGCCGTTGAGAGGGTGACGGACAGGTGGCTGAGATCCGACAGCATGGCTGCGAGCGAGTGGATTACCCAGATGCCTGAAGGAAATGCACGGGACGCTGCGGCTGGAGAACTTGTTCGCTATATAGCAGACAGTGACCAGTTTTCGGCATTTTCATGGGCAACGAGCGTGAGTAACGAAGGCTACCGGACAGACCTTATGAGGGATGTGCTCAGGAGATGGCAAAGGACCGACCCGGTTGCTGCTCGTGCCGCAGTGGACACCGCAGACGTTACCGCGCGGCAGCGGGAGGAATTCCAGAGGATTCTTGGGGTATCACCCGCAACTCAAGAACCCTCAGGAGTCCCTGAAGCCAACTAAAGATCCAAAAGTTATCGGGAAAGTTTATCGGCAGGGGAGCAGCCCAGTATTGCCGGGATGAATGCCCGTTATTTTTCTTTGGTGGATAAATATTGTGTGTCTTGTGGCAGGCTTTGCAGGAGGCGTTTTTTCTCAAACGCCTTCAAGTCTTTACTCTTCCCGGCTGCTTTCTGACAGTGTTCGTTGCCATAACTTTCTTAATGGGCAGGGGGGGCTTGTGTGCTGAGGGGTAGTGGTGTTAGGGTTTGGTATGAAGATGTTCCTATTTTTGCTGCCGTTACTCCTTGCAGTGGGAGGTTGTGAGAATCAATCAGTTGATGAAAATGAAGGAGGGACTGCATCTAAATCAAAGGTTGCGGGATATGTCCCGCCGGAAGGTGCTCTTAAAGATGTTCCCGGTGAAGCGAACCTGCGAGGCGGTCTTTACTACAGGAAAGGTGATGAAGTCCCTTATTCCGGAATCCTTTATGCATTGTATGAGAACGGGAGCGGCCGTTACCAGTCAACGGTAAAGGACGGCAAGCTTGATGGAGTATCGGTGGAATGGTATGACAACGGGAATAAGCAGCAGGAAACCAATTACGAAGAGGGTATCCTGAATGGGCCAGTACGGACATGGCATAAGGACGGGCAGAAGGCATCGGAAGGCGGTTACAATGACGGTAAGCCTGATGGGAGATTTGAGGGTTGGCATGAAAACGGACAGAAGTCAGGGGAAGGTAACTTCAAGGATGGTAAATCAAGCGATAGAAAGTTCTGGAACAGTAAAGGCGAGCCTGTAGATACTTTCGAGGCATCCAAAAAGTGAAGCTTATGATTGCACCCGTGCGCAGAAATCGATGACCATGATTGACCGTTTATTTCCATTGTGTTTCCGACACTTGTTGATTCTCAGCCTGCCCGGTATCCTGTGGGCGTGGGATGCTGCGCAAGGGTGCACGAACATTATCGTTGGCCGGGGAGCCTCTGCTGATGGTTCAGTGATGGTTACGTATTCAGTCGATGGTGTCGGGGTCGGTAACCTGCATATCATTGCCGGGCGTGAGAGAGCGGACCCGGGTGTTAAGGATGCCGTTGAAGCTGACTGGGAGGGTCCGACCTTCCGCGTGGTCGGTTACCTGAATGAACACCAGCTGGCAATAGCGGAGACAACCTGGGACGGGCGTCCTGAACTGAAATGCAAGGCTGGCTTATCCTATTCGCGACTGATGTTCTTGGCGCTGCGCCGTTGCAGGACAGCCCGTGAGGCCATTGCTGAAATTGACCGCTTGACCCGGACATACGGTTATTCAAGCAGCGGCGAGACTTTGTGCCTGGCAGACAAGAACGAGGCATGGATCATGGACATCATTGGCAAGGGGCCTGATGAAAAGGGCGCGGTATGGGTTGCCGCACGCGTGCCGGATGATTGTATTACCGTGTCTGCAAACATGGGGAGGATCACGACTTTTCCAATGGATGACCCGGATAACTGGCTGTTCAGCAAGGATGTCGTTGAGTTCGCCACAAGGAAGGGATTCCACGATGTCAAATCCGGCAAGGCCTTCAGTTTTCGTGATGCTTATCATCCTGAAATCAGTGAATATTATGTGCGTGCCTGTGCCAGTCGCGTATGGAGTATTTATCGGCGGGCAGCGCCCGGCAGGAATTTCAGTGATGATTTTTTCCGCGGTGTCGACGGTGCAGAGGAATACCCGCTTTTCATTAAGCCCGACCGGAAACTCTCGCTGCATAATGTGATGCAGCTGATGCGTGATCACTTTGAGGGAACCCCCTACGACATGACCAAAGGCATCGATGCCGGCCCGTTCGCAAGCCCATACCGGTATCGCGACTTGACGTGGGAAGTGGACAAAAATAAATTTGGATGGGACCGCCCGATTTCCACCCAGCAAGCTTCTTGTGTCTGGTTGGCCCAGTGCCGGTCATGGCTTCCTGATTCGATTGGTGGTGTTTTCTGGTTTGCTCCGGATGACGCGTATACATCCTGCTTTGCGCCGTTTTATTGTGGGATTCGTTCGGTCCCGGAATGTTACAGCAACGGCAAACTTGATCGGTTTTCATGGGATTCGGCCTGGTGGGCCTGTAGCCTGGTGGCCAACTATGCCTATGATCGCTGGTCACGGGTGTTCCCGGATATTCAGGCGGTTCAGCTCCGGACGGAGGATAAATTTCTCAGGATGCAGCCTGCGGTTGAGGCAACGGCACTGCGAATGGCTAAATCCGGCAGCGATGCCCTGGAGGACTACCTGACGGATTATTCACACTCCTGCGGCGACCGGGTGTTTCGAGACTGGAAGCAACTGGCCGGCCAGATTCTGGTCAAGCATAATGATGGTTGGCTGAAAAATCCCGGCGAGATGCCCAAAGGCGTTGGCTACCCGGAGCCGTGGCGGCGCCGTGTGGTCAAGGAACGTGGCACCGATTACAAGATTGGCGGCGGGCAATGATGGCTTCCCGGTGATTGATTCCGGGCAGCAACTGATAGGCAATGCCGGAGACTGACGTCTCCATAACTAAAACCCTCACTCGCTTCGCAGAATCTGCAAGGCGTTGATAAGGGGCATTTGCTTGAGGTCAGAAGAGCCCGTTTTTGCCACCATGTTCAGCGTCAGTTCCTTTTTAAGCGGCATCGTGAATTCTTTCCACAATGCACGATCGGCCTTACCTGATTCCTTGATGATGTCAAAGTCCTTTAGGACTGTCTTGCCGTTGAGCTTGACGTCGAAGACACGCTGCCCGGGTTGATCTCCGGGAAGTGCCGAGAAACCGAGACGGACGTTGAAGGTTCCGCCGCCTTTGTCTTCCTCGGCGATTGGTATTGTTGCAGTGTCCAGGCCGCGTGCCGCTGAGGCAAATACGAAGTCCGTGTCGGTATTTTCAATCGGGGTATAGACTGCGGAACGTCGGCAGTGCCCGGCTCCGTCAATGGACTTAATCTCGACCTGATAGCTGAGAAGCAGTTTGCCTGCGTCTTTACCCCGGGTTGGTGCCAGCCAGAGCCTGCCCTCGTTGTCGCGACGATCTCCAGTGGCCCCGAAGTCGAGGTAAAGGTGCTTTACCGGCAGGGGAGAGCCGGGCTGTGCAAAGACCTGGGGAAGGGCAAGCGGGGTTGGGACAGGCGCCAGTGCAAAAGTAAACGGCATGGATACATCACACTTGCATCCGATCGCGTGTGGCGGCTTGATCATCATTCCTCCGCCGCTCGATGTGTCCACCCAGCAACTCGATCGACTGTTCAGTATTGTATAAAGTCCCTGGTCACTGAAGAGATCCTGATAGCCCACACCGCGTGAGCGGCCGAACAGGAAGTAGCGGGATCCGGCGAAGGTCCCGCACTGCTTGTCGTATCGGGCGAATGCCCATTGAGCATTCTCCCCGGTGACCGGGTGAACGCGAGTTTTCGGTTCGCCGCTGCGCAGGTGAAATCCCCAGGGTTCAGCATAGACAAAATCCTGCGTAACAACAGGACGAGCCCGATAATTTGCAAATCGATACCAGAGCAGCTTGCCCGTCGCGCCGTCATAAACGGACAACGCCCGTCCCTTGTAACCGCCACTCGGCCAAACCGCCCAGGACTTGTCCGCTCCAGCTGTTGAGCCGAAGACAACCGCGCCACCATTGGCGATCACCGCACCCAGTAAGAGTGGCTGATATTGCCGCCGACCTCCGGTCACCACGCTGGTTGTCCAGCCTCCCCCGGCGTTTGTCCTGTTAATGGCCTTCCTGTAAAGCAGGTTGCCGGTTCTGGTGTCGATGGCCTTGAGAAGCTCGAAATTGTGTTTCTTGATGTCATTAGCAAGCAGCTTGTATTCCTCTCCGGGTAATTTTTTCAGCCAAGTCAGCATTTCCGCCTCAGCTTCCGCACGTTCGGCATCTGTCGGTTTGCCCCCGAGAAAATACATTCGGTCATCGCTGACCGCATTCCAGTCCGCTCCCTGCTCGGGCTTACCGGGCCCGCCGTGGTTCCACATCACCTTACCCTTGGCAACATCATAGGCCAAGGTCACGGACCACTGCGTTTTTTCCTCACCAGTTTCCCCATAGGCGCGAAGGTAAAGTGTCTTGCCGTCGCGGTCGGCGGTCATCTTTCCCCACTTGCCATCGAATGGTGGCTGGATAGTCTTAATTTTCTTTCCAGTCCACGGGTCAATCTGGGTGACGTGCTCAAGGTAGCGCAGGAATATGGCACCGTGTGCCGCCACGGTGTCAGTGACCGTCGCGGGAAGACGCCACAGTTTGCGTCCTGTATACTGGTCAAAGCCCTCGGTATATCCCTTGGTGTCAAACATAGTTGTTGTTTGGTGAATGAGGACTCCATCGGCAAGTATGGCGGGGCTGATACCGCGTGACCTGCGGGCTGAGAAGGGCTCACCAACCCACACGATTCCCAGCGGGGGCTTCAGCACGCTGTCGTTACTGCACATGGTATTGCCGGCATCCCCGAGCGCGTGGGTCCAGCCGCCTGCACCTTTCATCCTCGGCCCGGTTCGCTTGGCCCAGGAAAAACCGGCAGCAGTTGTAAGGCTCCAGTCATCCTGTCCGGTGGACTTGATCCATGCCCCCAGGCCTGACTCATTCTGCAGACCGCCAATTATCGCCTGGCCTCGAAGTGGCTT
Organism: uncultured Verrucomicrobiaceae bacterium; assembly: GCA_963933075.1. GTDB lineage: Bacteria > Verrucomicrobiota > Verrucomicrobiia > Verrucomicrobiales > DEV007 > CACIUL01. Next base: position 5,461 of record CAWVVE010000024.1, read on the forward strand.
TAGCAGGCGAGTCAGCGCATCGCCGATCTTCGGCGGCGCACCGCCGCTAACGGCACTCTCCGAAACGATCAGGTCGGCATATCGCGGGGGAAGGGGAAGGGCCTCCCCGGGTTTGCGTAACCAGACGAGTATTCGGGAGACGTGCATGTTTGCACGACTGGCTGCCTGCCGCGCTGCCGTTGCCTGGTCCTCGTCATCAAAGACCGCGCAAATGTGCATCTTGGTTTGCAGGGCAAGCTCACGTGCCAGTTCCCCGGTTGTGCAGTCGAGGACGAGGGCGTAGCCTTCCTGTATGCCGGATTGCCTGACAATTTCGCCCGCGGCCATGGTAAGCGATGGTCCGTCACCGAAAGGTTCAATGTTGACTGGCTCGTTGATTACCCCGTGTTTTTTCGACCCCTTGGCGGCGTAGGCATAGATGGTGCCATCACGGGTGCTGACATACACCCGGCCATTGGCGGCAATGACCTCATTGGGCCATTCCCCGATCTCCGATGTCCACAATTCCTTGCCATCCACTGTACTGTGAGCGGATACCTTCCCAATGACTTGTTGATCCTCCTGTTTTTTGTACCGGATGCTTATGGCAGCACCTTCTGTGGCGATGACGGCACAGAGGTCCGGGTTGTGGACCAGTGGTGCCCCGCGTGCCGGGGGGTAACCCTCGATGGATCCGGCATCCAGTGACCAGCCCGGTGTTTCGATCTTCCAGCCGGGAGAAAATGTGACCTTTTTCTGTTTTGAGTTTGGATCCACTTCCTCGGTAATTTTCTGCATGCTGTTTCCGAGGTAGCGTTTATCGCCTTTTATTGCGCCGGGAATGGTCCTGATCTGCTGGCCAAAACCCGGGCTTTGGGGATCCGAGCCGTCAAGGCGGCCGTCGACACGCTTAAATGAGTGGAAGAGTGCAAGCCGGAAGGGCTTGACGTCATTTGGAATATAAAGGTTTTCATCTGTTGCGTAGATATTGCCGTTGGGTGAGAGCACCCAGCGGAACGATGTTTCGGAATGGGTGTCGTTTTTCCATAGTAGCCGGCCGGTATTGGCGTCGAGCGCCATGATGAAAGTGCCGTCATGGGGGAAGGTGCCGCATGCGAAATAAGCGACTCCCTTCTCAACAACGATATTGGTTCTGACAGTCCATACAGAGCTTAGCTGGTTGTATGAGAAGAGCCACCGGTTGGCCGGGGCGGCGTTGTAGGACCAGACGCGTTTCCCTGTCTTTGCATCCAGGCAATAGACGTGGCCATCGTCACTGCCGGCATAGATTTTCCCCTCATAATACGTTGGCACACGGTTCACGCTTCCTTCCGCAATAAATTCCCAGCGCACCTTGGCGGTGGCGGCTTCAAGGCAAACGATGCGACCGTCGGCAGCACTGGTGAAGAAGAGCGAGTCTCCCGCCGCCGAGATGGGTAATTCATAGCGGGCGCGTTCAGGAGAGAATTCCACAGTGCCCTTCTCACGCATTGACGGGGGGTGTTGTGACTGTCGCGAGCGGAAAACCCAGATGGGCTCGAGTGGCAGTGCGAGCCGTTCACTGGTGGATGCCGTGAATTGCCGGTCGTGCCTGAAGGTTGGCCAATCCTCGGCGATTGCAGGCGGGGAGATGACCGCCAATATTATAACAGAGACAATGGTGACCGGTAACGCCGTCATCGATCCCTGTCTTCCTCTTCCAAAGTTTCTTCGCTGAGTGTATCCAAACATAAAGTTTACTTGCTGAATGATAATGTCATTTAAGCACCCTATTGCCCAGTTACCCAAAGGTAATTTCATAAATAGATGGAGAGTCAATTGCCTTCTTTTGCTTATGTTCCGGGCAAAGGTTGTGGTTTTCGTATCAGGTGCCGCCCTCCCGAACGGGTGGAAACAGCATGTATTGTATCGGCATTGCCTCATTGCCCAAGGGTGATCAGGTCTGAAGCGGCATGGTTGTCGCGATATCCCCCCCGGTCACGGAATACATAGACAAAAAACGAGGAGGTATCCTTCGGTAGTTTTTTTTTGGAGATGAGTTTCTTGTCCTGGATAGAGCATTCTATAAAATTCCATTTGCGGTTTTTCCATTTCCCGCTGGAATTGGTAGAGTAAATCCAGGCCTCAGTGAATTTACCTTTACCCTCGTAATCGGTGTGGACCATTTGAGTTTCAGGAATTATTTGCGGTTTGTGCAATTTAGGGAGTGGCGGGCCATCCTTGACAATGCTGTCGGCAAACTGGCTGATCTCAGGAGCATCATTCCACCCGTTTCCGTGCCCATGAATCATCCAGGGGCGCAGGCACAGGAGGCTTTCCCCGCCGGCAGTCCGGGCTGACTTTGCGACAATATCAATTTGGAAAACCGGGTCGGCTACCGATGTCACCCAGAGCATAGGCATCCCGGCATGCGGTAAATGCGCGGAGGGGTCCCACTTGGTTTTATAATCATGGAATTGTTGTTCAGTCATGGTCTTTGGCGGAAACCATTGGGCAAGTCCCTCGTTGTCGCTCTCATGGATGAAGCCCCCTCCATAGACGGGAATTGCGAAGGCAAGGCGTGAATCAATTCCGGCTGCAGCGCTGACAACCGTTCCTCCCCAGGAAATCCCGTTTAGCCCGATTTTTCCGGGGTTCACCTCAGGAAATGTGCGAAGCAGCGAATTTGCCCGAATGACATCAGCTACCGCATGATAAAACCACTTCTCCTTGTCCGGCTTTGCGCGGTCCCCGAACCAGTCGATACGGGATGGGCCGGCATTGCGGTGGTTGACATTGGTGGGGTGATTGCCTTCCAGGTGGTGGGAGTTGCCACCGGGCAGATGCCCCTCCAAGTCCATGGCCAGGGCGGTATACCCCTTGTTGTTCCAATATTTCACCCATTCCGGATAGGCGGTGCCGCCACCGCCATGAGCGCAGACTACCGCGGGCCATCCGCCTTCGGGTGCTTTGCCTTTTGGAGTTGCATAGTAGGCAAATACCCAGGTGGGTTTTCCCTTGTAGTCGGCACCCTCGTAAAAAAAGGAGCGCATGCCGCGGGCAGGGCGCTCTGAGGTGTCATGAAGCAGCGGTTTCTCAAACAAGACCTTGGTGTCCCAGACAAGATTGCGCTTTACGGGAACAGTCCGCTTATCCTTTTTTGAACCAAGAGCTTTTATCTTCAGTAATGATGTTAACTGCTCGCGGGTCTTGCCTACCCGGTTCGGTGTATTATCTCCCCGTTTTACATTCCATGGTTCACCATGAGAATCCTTGAAAGCACTGAATTCTGTAATCTTCGCTTGGTTGTTTTGAGTTTGAATTACCCGGAGGCGGGCTTTGGTTGTTTCCCTTTGGACAATGGGTGCTGCAAAATCTTTGCCGATCGAGCGACCATTGAAGCAACTCATCCATTCATCGTTTTTGGTGTCCCAGAGTTCAATGACGTAACGAGTAATGGATGATGCTTTTTCCTCTTTAATGAGGAACTCGTTTACAATCGCGGATTTGCCAAAATTGATTTCTATCCACATGCTGTCCGCATTCTTCCCGGAGCGGGTAATCCTGCCTGCCAGTTTTTTTGTGCGGCAAGCCGCGGCGAGATCCTTTACCCGGCAATCAATGAAGGTTGTTTTCTTGTCTTTCTCCGGGTCCATAACTCTCATGACACTTTCTCCCGGCGAGAGATAGAATCTGCATTTTCTCCATGTGGACTCGTTCCAGTCCGTGGTATTGATGATTGCGCAGCGCGGTAAACCAATCGGGCGTTTTGACTTCCCGTTGATGACGCAATTTTCCATCACGATTCCGGAATGGGCATGGCCATCAGAGGCATAACAGCAGAGCAGGAACCCTGGGCCATCCGTGTCGTGGAAGAGACAGTTGCGCATGATCATATCGTCACAATTGCCCTCGAAGTCGAAGGCCTGACCGTCTCCACTGCCCAGTCCGATTGACACAAATCCCCATTCGCAGTCCTCAAACAGCCAGTTCTTACAGCGGAAAAACATCGAGCCTGCAACGCCGTTAAAGGACCGGAAGTTCCGGCCTATATCGTGCGTGATACAATTGCGCATAACCCCGGTATCGACCCCGCGTATGCCTTGCTGCCACTGGTAACCTTCCTCGAATAGGCAGTGGTCGAAGATGAGGTTCTTGAAGTTGTAGATGTAAGAGGCATTTTTATTAAAATTGTCAGGGCTGTTGGTCCAGAAACCGGACGCCAAGCGGCGGAACACGCAGTCCTTTACCATAATGTTCGAGAGCACGATTCGATTGTCCCGCTCGTGGGAAAAGAGGCATACGCCAAGGCCGATCTTTCGTTTGGGGTAGTCCTCATAGTGCTGATATTTCAGCGAGTCATGGAAGTAGCAGTCTTCAATCCAGAGGTATTCCCTGGCTGTTCCATTGTCAGGATAATCGGCATAGATTCCAGTCATGCAGCGGGAAAACTCGATGCCCATGATCTTGTAGCCCCCCTGATCTGAAAGGCGGATTCCCGTCCGGTCCTGATTGTAATCCTGCCGGTCAATGACGGGCTTTGCACCTTCCCCATAGCTACTGATGGTGATTGGTTTTTCGGCTGTGCCATTCCCCTTTGGAGATAATTCATCATGCCAGACATCGCCGCGTTTCAAAAGGATGACGTCCCCCGGCAGGTATTGGACTGATGCCCTTGCCAGGGTTTTCCATGGGCCTGATTCTCCTTCTACCAGGGAGGATTGGCCATTCCACTTATCGTTGCCCCCAGAGGAACTCACGTAGTAGGTCGTAGGTTTTGTCCTGCCGGAAGGTGGACTTGTGACGATGATTTCCGGGGCGTTTTTTTCCGGTTGTGTCTGCGCGGATTCCTTGGCCGGAATGGGATTTGGTGGAAGATCCTTGGGCTTCGGTGTGGCGGAAGCATTGGATTGCACCGTTTCTCCAAGGGCAACGATGCGAAATCCGTAATTAGGCCATTTGGCACTGAGCACCTCATACCGGACATGTGATTGAAGATATCCCTCGTGGTCATCAATGAAGAATGATCCTCCGCGTAATCCCACCTTGTCCCCATTGCGGGTTTCGTTGTATTCCCAGAGATTGCCATTTTGGTCGTACGTGCCGTATGGGCTGGCGGCCTTGAATGCGCCCGCGACGGAAATCTGATTGGAGTTGATATTGCAAGGAGGAGCAGAACCGCCACTTGCGGCAAATCTCCAGTAACCTGCACCTCCCGGCTTTTCCGGGTCGTAATACGCCGCCTTATACCACTCGTCCTCACTGGCGATGACCCATTTGAGGAGCTTGGCAGAAGCCAGGGCGGCATGATCCGGTAACGTGATTTCCGGACTTAAGCCCCCACTCAGGATGTAGCTGCCCCTTTCTGTATCAGAATTACCGCGGCCGTTGGACAGCCAGTTGGCAAACCGGGCGCATGATGCCCAGGTAAGGTAACTGACCGGTTTTCCTGCTGCATTCTGCTTGGTCTGGTAGCTGTAGTTGCCGAATGATCCGGAGCGGGTGATCCCGCCATGTGACTCGGCCATCCGGTAATCGTAGAGTTGATTGGGATCTTCCTGTGCCTTGGTATTGAGGAACCTGCAATACTCCGCGTTGGTAAGCTCGAATTTTCCAATCCTGTAAGTGTAGGAAATGGCACCAAATCCCGTGTGATCGGCTGCATTTCCGGGATTGCCGACCAGCACTGTCTCCGGGAAACCGGGGGCAAGTTGGAGAGTGTCACTGGCTGCGGTTCTCTTGTTCTTTATTCCCGGGTTCTCCTGTTCTACAGCTGGATTTTGCTTCGCCCCTGATGGTGGCTTGGCAGGTTCCTCATGTGCGAGTGGAGCAGGTTGAGTTAAAGCTTTCTGGGTTGTCTCAAGTTGCCCTGTAGCCGGTTGTTCTGTTTCCTTTTTGGTTGTTGCCTTCTCCTGTTCTGGCTTGGGTCCACATCCAATAACAAGCGTGAAACCAAAGAAGAGCAGCA
>CAWVVE010000025.1:0-11360 GCA_963933075.1 uncultured Verrucomicrobiaceae bacterium
ACTTGCTTCGTGAGCGCTTGTGGGAGGATATTTCCCATGCTTCGGCAGTATATTGCCTTGCCCGCAACGGGTTAAACACTGTTCGCCCCGTTTATATACCGGCTCCGGAGGATGGCCGCTCCCTTGATTCACCGGAGGCGTTCCGCATGCATCTTGCAGCAGTCTTTAGCCAGAGTTCATCGGTCTATAAAGGGTGGCGTGGATCTTCCCCCTATGACAACGGCTCTATATATATACTGCAACCGAGCAGTTTCTCGGGGTTTCTTGCAGTGCGTGCCATTTATGACATCGATATTCAGTCAACAGCGAGGCCGAGTGGTACCTATGTCAGCGTCAAGCGTTATGCATGGAATGAGCTTACCGATTATTACGATGTGTTTTTTCCCAATGGAGTGAACGGAGTGCCGTTCCGGCCGTTATTTGTATTTCATGAGCGGCGTTCCCGCCTTGCCCTCCAAGAAGGTGACATAGACCAATACAAGACAGCTGCTGAGATGCCGTTTTACTTCATCTGGTGGCCGGACCCGGCTTCACCTACACTCGCAAATCAAGGTGCTAGTCCCGACTCGGGATATGCTGCAAGCATTCCTCAGGGAGCCGCAAATCCGTTACCTGCCTATGCGGCAATGGCAGGAAGAACCAATTATTTCTTCACTGTCCCGCTATTTCCTTCGATGTGATTTTTTTTTAATTTATGGATCATTCACTTGCCCATACACGCTCTGCGTCATCAGGCAGTACCATATTGATGGGACTGGTGGTGATGACACTTGGCACATTCGGTGTGGCTGCGTGGATCTCGCTGTTGAACAGCAGGGCAATGTATATCCAGAGTATGGAGGTTAGTTCTAACCATCGCATTGCAAGGGTTAATGCCAGGGCGGTTGCTGACGAATTTATTTACCGGTATGCGCTTACCAAGGTTGCTGTTCCCGCCGGAAATATCCTGATTCCTGACGGTTCGGGGACGGTTGAAATGGCATCTTCAGACATGGCGCCACTGGCTTCACTTATCAGGCCTCCAGGTGAAGTGAGCACCGGCATGGCCAACGGCTACGGGTATCACGTTGAGTTACCTGTAAGCGTTACGATCAATGTTGATCATGATAACGACCCCGCAACATTTGCAATTCCCAGCACTTACAACAGAGCATACCGACTCAAGTCTCGGGCTCCTCAACTGGCCGGCGACCTTCTGGTGCTGCACAGGCCAAACCCGGTTAATTCGCCTGGCAGTGAACTTAGTGGGCAAATCCGGGTATATGGCAACACTGTCCTTTGGTCGTCCGGGGTATCAGTTCTTGCCGATAGCGGTGTTAGAAGTGATCGGTATATTACATTCAGCCGGGTGGCCTCTCCGTCAGGAAGCAAGATCAGAAACCTTGAGGGCGTAAGGATTGCTCCTGCTAATTATCCGCTGGTGACCAATACCGCAGGGGAGGCAGAGGGCGGCAATGCATATGAGGGCAGATTGAACGTGATTGATCCAGGACCGGGTGTGCCATGGTCCATGAAGAATAAGTTGATGAAGGGAAGTCATATAGTGCTTACCGGGGATAAGGAGTTTGAAAGTGGGAGAGGGGCTGCAAGTGACGGGTCAGGCAACATCCACATTACTCTTGGTGATGCGCATCTGAGCAGCGTGTTGATCGGTAATCATGTAAGAACCATCGACCTGCATGGGCAGGATGACGCGTTATCCTTTACCAAGGCAGGATCTCTGGCGGCAGTAATGATCGTTATTCATCAGACGGCCGATTCAGGAAGGATCTTGCGAAACATTAACCTGAGGGGAAGCAACAATCGTCGACTGCTGCTTGGTATTAAGAGAGATGATGGCAATAATACGGAGTCCCGATTGACCTTTGCTGATGCTGATGAGGATCCCAGCTGGAGGTTGATGCTGATTGCCGAGAACTGCAGAATGACCGCCGGGAACTCCCCGAATGGGGTGGTTACCCTGGTTGGAGGAATTCGTACCGACAGTGATTTTAAATGGAGCCAGAGCACCGGAAAAATTCTTCAGGTTCGCCGGGAGACTGATGCCGGTAACCTAGAGGGCCTGGTTCCCAGGACGGCCTGGATTGAAAGTTACGCGAACTGAAAATGAAATTGAACAATGAGCGGGTCATGAGGGGGGTGACACCCAGGCGGTTGCCCGGTTGTGCCGGGTATAGCCTGGTGGAGGTGCTTGCTGCTTGTGGTATTATTGCCCTGGGTGTTGGGGCGGCACTTGCATTGAGCCTGGCAACCGTTTCTCAGGAAGAGACAGGGCATCGCATTGCCCGTGCGGTTGCCATCGGAGAAAATGCCGCACGTCTCTATGGACTTGGCCTGAGCCCTGATGAAATCGTCCGGATCCTCCCGCCCGATCCTGTGTTATCTAGCATTACCATCAGGGAGGATGAACTCGAGGTGGATGGAGTGGGCCAAATAGACAGGGCCCAATTTGACATTGTATTCAATACAAGCCGTTCAAATGCACGCTGGGCCGCGGGGAAATGGTCCGGTGGGCCAGGGGGAGAGTCATCCAAGCGTAATCTTCCGGTGATTACGGCATTACGCCCGAAGACACGCACCGGTTCATAGGGGCGGGTATCGTTATTTCATCAAATAAAGAGAAAGTATATTATGTTGAAGAAAGTCGCTCTTTGCAATGTGAACACTGGTCGCACCAGCCTGGTAATTGTTGATACGGACACGGATGACAAGGCCATTATGGGTGCGGGTAAAGCGGCTAATGAACTCGCCAAGGTCACCAATATAAGCGGCGCAGACGAGGCGGTGCATCGATTGACGATGAAGAGGGGCAACATGGAAGACCGTGCTGCGCTTTTTGCCGGAGTTGCCCGTTGCCTTGAGCGGAATATTTCAACGATCAAAAGTTTTGAACTGCAGGCCAACCGGGTGAAATCGCCGATTTACCGGGGCATCATTGCGGAGGTGGCGCACCAGATATCGCTCGGGGACAAGATCAGTGATGCCTTGGCAAGGTTTCCTGATGCTTTTGGCCCGGAAGTCATTGCGCTGATAAAGGCGGGTGAGGAATCCGGCCGGTTGCCTGAGATTTTTGCACAGATTGGAAAATCGAGCAAGAAGACGGTAAGGATTATCAAGAAACTCAAGAAGGGGATGATTTATCCCGGTATCGTCTTGACCATGGGCGTGGCGGTGATCATCACGATGAGTTACACTCTGGTTCCTGCGGTCTCAAAGCTATACGGTGACCTCGGCGCACAACTACCCGGAGCCACCCGGATGATGATGAAGTTATCATCAATCCTCATCAATCAGCCATATATGTTGCTCATCCCCATTGGTGGTCTGTGGTTGTTGTTCAAGAACTGGGGTAAGATCATTAAGACGCCAAGGGTTCAGAAGGTATTTGCAAACACGCCGACACTTGGCGGTATCGTCAGGAAATCAGCTGCAGCGGTGAGTTTTCGTTGCCTTGCCTTGTTGCTTGAGTCCGGGGTGAGAATTAATACCGGGTTGAAAATTACCTCAGAAAGTGCACCGCACATTTACTACAAGGAATTTTTCGAACGTGTGCGGCAACATATTAATGATGGCTTGAGCATGTCGGAGAGTTTCCTAATGGAATCCCATTGGCTTGGTGATGATGGCCGGACTGTTTGCGGAATCATGGAGATTGCCGCGGAGACAGGTTCCGCGACCGAGATGCTGGACGAGATTGCTGATGATTATGAAGAGGAGCTCGACAACATTGCCAACCAGGTGGATAAGGTTCTCGAACCTATCACAATCCTAGTTTTGGGAGCACTCGTGGGTTTTCTGATTTACGCCATTTACTCACCGATATTCGGTCTTGGGGAGGTCATGCTACCCGGTTCCAACGAAAAATCGACGCCGCCGTCCGTGTCGCAGAAGGGCTGAAGCCATTTTGAGAGCAGAGGTCAAAGATGGGGAGTGGGCACTGACTTTCAGGTGGTGCGTACTTTCCACAATCACTTCCAGATTGGATTTTTAAAAACAACCAAGAGCAATTTTTCTAAGGTAATTCTTGGATTACTCGGCTTGATTGAATCGATTTTTATCTATAAATTCCTTATTATAAGAGAGATATGTAAATTCCTTACTCTGAAAGTGTGGGTTTTCTCTAAATTATAAAAATTATAAATTTTACTTGAGTAATTCCATACTTGCTATAATATCCATACATCCCGTGATAATCGGGAGCAGTAACAATCCATAAATTAAAAACAGCAATAATAAAATGAAGACTAACCTCGTCAAAAACGTGAAGGCTGGATTCAGCCTTGTTGAAATGCTCGTGGTCATCGCGGTGATCGGCATCATTGCCGCTATCGCAGTCCCAACGATCGGTAACATCACCAGTCAGGCAAATTCCAGCAAAGCCAAGCGCAATGCCCAGAGCCTTGCTTCAGTATGTGCTTCAGCAGTTGCTGCAGGAGCCACATTTGAGTCCACTTCAGTTGCCGATATTGTCGACGACCTGGTAGACAGTGGTGTTTTCGGCAGTGCTGATTCAGGCTTTGATACAACTCTTTTCAAGGTGCCTAATGTCAGTGAAACCGAGAAGACAAACGCAGCACAGCACCTCTCGTATGATACCTATGCGAAGATGATTATTTATGCCCCGAGTTCCCACTAACCGGCGCAGATTGAATGAATAATTCACACGAGGGTTCCCCGGTTTTCCGGGGAACCCTTTCTTGACGAAGCCCTCCAGCAAATTTCAAGCACTGCGGCCAGATGACAGCCAAAAAGCCAGGTTCCCTTTCCGCTAAGGCGTTCTCCTTGGTCGAGTTGCTCCTTGTTCTGGCGATCATCTCGATCATGGCAGCCTTGGTTATTAATTCATTTTCAAATGCGGCGCAGGATTCGCGAAATGTAATGGCTCGCCAGCAACAGGCTACCCTGCAGTCTGCCATCAACAACTGGATTTCCGGCCAAGTAGGTGGATTTGAGTCCCCGGATCCCAGCAACCCTTCACGCCGATATGAACGAACTGTCGGCTATGTCCGCAATAAATATAATTATGCCAGCAATTACTGGACTGAGAGCCCAAGTCATCCTCGTGGATCGCGCAGCAATCAGGGTGTTATCGGTAGGCTGGAATTGATCAAGGATTACCTTGATGATGGTACCTACAGCCATCTGGCTGATTCTTCACCAACTTCTAACTTTAACAGGATACAGAGCAGTGCTATGGCCAAAACCGGGCAGTATATTGAGCTTTCAGCCTGGAGTTCCCCGGCGGCGGAAAAGCGCACTCCATATCCGAAAGTTGAACTTTATCCCTAGAACTTTTCCCGTAGGAGATCCCCCTCTTAATAAAAGTAAGTGAGCTGAGTAGAGAGTAATGATGAAACACATACAACGTGCATTCTCCCTGGTGGAGGTGTTGGCAGCAGTGGCAATCATTGGAGTGATTACTTTTCTGGCCCTGCCAAATATTATTGCGGTTAAGCAGGACAGCGAGACTAATCTGGCAATTTCCCGTGCGGAGGCAATGAACCTTGCGCTGGTTAGCTATATCCAATCCTATGGCAGAACGAATGCTACCAGCACCTGGGATGCCCAGGCTAGTGACCAGATGCGATATTCGCTGTTGGCTTCATACCTTGCGTTTGCACCTGCCGAGATCAGTGACTACATGCCGAGCGGCTATTCGATCAATTTCCCGGTCACTATAGAAACCCTATCCAAGATTCCTTTAAGCGGTCCTGGAGGAATTATTTTTTACTAGTCAGTGATTCAAACACGGGGATCCCGGGAAGAGTGTTGAATAGTGCTGGAATTTCCGGCTGGAGGAAAATGATTAAGACATGTGCGAAAGCCCAAAAAAACACCGCGAAGATTGCGGGTTCAGTCTTGTCGAAGTAATCGTGACGGTTGCCGTGCTGGTTGTTATCACGTCAGTAGCAATCCAGTATTTTGGAGGGACTCTTGATGCATCACGCTCTGTGGTGGCTGAAGATGTAATGACGGTCATTAATAATGGGTTGAAGAAGCATTCCCAGGTAAATTACGAATTTAATCTTCCCGCTGATCACGGAGGGACTGATGACGAGATTGCAATTTTGCGTTCTTTGCAGTGGCGGGATCCGTCCAATCTGGTCCCTGGAGCTCCCTTTATTCCCCAGAACTGGCATCCGGTGGAAAGTTTTGATATTGAGGAGCATCGACTGCGTTGGAATGGCAAGGTGTTCAATGTGCTTGAGCCGGGCATCTCAGGCAGTGGCATAAAGGTTCAGTTTGATGCGTCTGACTATAGTTTAAATTACACATTTCCTGATGATTTTGTCCCGGTGGGAGCTTAGGGTGGCGTGCTGCCCGTTCAAATGCTTGATCCAGACCACAAAGGAGCAACAGGAAAAAGCCAACCGGCAGGAATTGTTCCTGCGCAGGATCTTTCGAGAAGGTCATCGGAGGTAGTTCCACAGCCATTAACGCCCTCCCAATCATCTTCATCATCCGGAGAGTCTTTGCCTATTGGGCAGATTGCCCGTCGTAGCGGTTTACTTCCCGTCAAGTTGCCTCGGTCTGCTTGTCCGGTGGATGCTGAGAGCATGCTGAGAAAGTTGGGCCGAAAGTCAATGGGGGAGGAGCCCTGGATGCCGGTTGCCACCCTCGGGCCTCTATTGATCCTCGGGCACTACAATGCATCTTCTCGTGATGCTTGGGGGATTCCTGATTTCCTTTGCGTTCGTGTCGTTATTGAGAGGGATGTATACCTCGCTATCAGTGAGGATTTGCGGACTCGCATGAACTACAAGCCACTGCCTTCAACCGGTGTAGTGGAAGGTCTTGCTGCACCACTACCCAACTCTACCCCGCATTCAATCCTTGATTGGTTTGTGTGTAATTACCCGCTTAGTGAATCGGAAAAGGAGAAATGGGAGATGCTGGTATCCGACAACCAGACGATCGACATTCAGCGGCCCAGTGACTACAAGGGCTTACCGAGGCACTACGGCATTGCTTTTGTATACATGTTGACACGGCAGGCCTGTTTCAACCCAGATGAGGCTCCTTCGCAGAGTAAATTTCCCGACCAGTTACTCGAGAAGCATGAGGTATTTCCCATGTTTGAGGGAGATGGAGTCTTGTATTTGCTCTCTGAATCTCCCTCTGTCCATGCCTTTGAGGATGAGTGGTTGTCGGGCGGGCATGAATCCATTGAGATCATTCCGGTGCTTGCCGATGGTGATGCTATCCGTGCGGCGATTGCCCGCAATCGCGGTAGGGGGATAAGTAACCAGGCGGCGATTGAGGTTGGGGAACTCTATTATTCGGAGGACCAGAATCTCATCGAGATTGATCCCGCCGATATGGCTGCTGTCAATCCTGCCAACCCGAACACGGCAGCGGAAGATGTCCTGAAATGGATTCTGTACCGTGCTATTACCAGTCGCGGAAGTGATTTGCATGTGGAGAAATATTTCAACACGGCACGCTTTCGCGCTCGTATTGACGGGGGATTGAAAGTTATCCATTCCTGTTCCGAGGAACAGCTCCCGCGATTTATAGCGCTGTTCAAGAATTACTCCAATATGGGGCATCAACATCAGGATCTTCAGGATGCCAGGTTTGGTTTAAAGATCGGGAAGAAGCGCATTGATGTCAGGGTTTCTGCGGTTCCCTGCCGTAAGGAGAACCAGAAACTCACGATGCGCTTCCTGGACAAGCAGGACGGCATCAAGGAACTCAGTGAGTTGAACCTCTCTGAGCGGCAGTTGGGTGTCGTCAACTCGTCAATGAAGCGCGATCAGGGATTGGTGTTGGTTACCGGTCCTACCGGCTCGGGGAAAACGACTACCCTCTACGCGTTTATCAACTCGATCAATGAGGTGGACCTGAACATTCACACTATCGAGGATCCCATCGAATACGAGATTGAGGGAATTAACCAGACGCAGACGGATGAATTCCACGGGATCAATTTTGCCACTGGCTTGCGTGCCCTTTTGCGTGCTGACCCGGATGTGATTCTGGTGGGTGAATCGCGAGATGAAGAGACGGCCACAGCGGCTATCAACTCGGCCCTGACCGGTCACCTTGTGCTAACCACATTGCACGCTAATGATTGTTTGCGGGCGGTTTCACGTCTGGTCTCTATGGGAGTGGAACCTTACCTGTTGGCAGATGCACTGGCTTTGAGCCAAGCTCAACGTCTGGTAAAGCGGCTATGTAATTATTGTAAGCGTCCTGTCCCAGCCTCCCGAAAACTTCAGGAATATTTCTACCGCAACGGTATTATCACTGAGCCAATGGAGGAGCCAATATTTGATGCTCATGGATGTGATGAGTGCAGCGGCATTGGTTACCTGGGAAGGGTGGCGTTGATGGAGATGTGCCCGGTTGGGGCACATTTGGCCGAGATGATATCAAGCAGTGCTGCGATGTCGGATATGCGCAAGGAGGCGGCGAAAGGGGGAGTCCTTTCCCTGTATCAGGAAGGGATGTTACAAGTCGTGGCAGGCAACACGACGATGGATGAAATAACCAAACTCGCGCATTTTGGGGTGATGCAATGATTCACCGGTAACGGCAGGCGCAATGAAGCTTATTCAGGGTTATCCCTTTTTGATGGGCGCCTGAGTTCAAAGATCCCCTCGTCACCCTTTTCAGAGTGGTATTTTGCCTGAATTCTAGCGGGCGAGCCAATTCCGCTGTGTGAGAATTTCCCGCCAAGGGTTCCGAGATTCTTTTCACCGGAGAATTGCCACTTTTCCTTATCACTGGTCACGATACATTTGATCTTGAAGTTTCCGCTGATGACACGTGCCCAGGTTGCCCTGTATAGAAAGGTGTAGGAGTCAGCAGAGGATTTACGTATAACGCAGCGCAACTTACCGCCATGTTTGCTTTTCGCGCTTTGCCATGAACCGCTCCAAAGCCCCTCGATGGATGCGGTTTCGTGCTGTTGCTTACTGCCTTTGGAATGGTGCCACTGATAATGGAATCCGATGCATCCAGGGAGAAACAGCATCGCGATCAAGATGATGAAAATTCTTTTAATGGAGGGCATTTTCAAGGGAGGTTTTTGCCGATTATGCCGAAAAAAAAATGCATTTGAAGTCATTGAATGGGTTTCATCTGTATCAACCTTGAGCGGAGATACTCCAGGGTCTTCACCAGTCTCTGTTATTGGATAATGACATGAAGAGAAAAAACGGATCCTAATTTAGAGCGGGAGTCCATGGGGCTGATCAATTTTCATCGGTGCGAGTGCAGTGCACTGTTTCGGGTAATTGCCGGTTTTTGAGGCTGTTAGTTATCAAGGAGAATCTATGCCCTATTACCTGACGGGTTCAAGTCACTGTTTGTTCCTGTTGGTAATGTAATGGCCGTTATTCTTCCATGTATAATGGATTCAGATGGTGACGAGCTTTCATAGATCCTCTTTTTACATACTTGGAGGGGCCGGGATGAAAGTGAATGCAGTCAAGCCATAGGTTTTGAGTTGTCAACACAACCAACCGGTTAGTTTCAAGGCTGAGTATGGACTGATATCATTTTTATTGAGTTAAGGATTGTATTGCCAATTCATTGGGGTTTAAAGTTAAAGAGTAGTCTGTATCGTATTGGCAATCAGTAACTAGTAGACTTTTAGTCCAAGCTTATTGTATCGGCGGATACGGCGAATAGCGAAAGTAATCAGTATGAGCGTAAATGATGATTCTGAAGGCGTTAAGGCATCCCTCGCAGGGCTTCAAAGGGAACTGGAGGCGTTGTCCGGGCGTGTTGCGGCTCTGGAGGCAACCTTGAAGCACGAACATGATGATCTGTTGCGCCTTAGGGAGGAAACAAAGGCAGACCACCGAAAGCTCGAAGGGCTCTCTGATACCAGCGGTGGGGAATCATCATCCTTTCCGGCGACCCCTGTAGGTCTTTGATGAAACACTCCCTGGAGAGGGGAGGGGGAACGTAAAGGGGCAGCGCCTTCAATTGTTGCCCTGTCTATTTTTCCAGGGACTGTTGCATAATTTCGTATACCCGGCTGACCATGTCTCTGCCTTCCTCAAGGAGGCCGGCAGCCAGTAATGCATTGTCGGCGATTTGCTCAGCAACAAGCTTTGCGAATTCCGGTTGAATTGTGCGAGCGCTGTCAAGGTTCTTGAGAAGTTTGTGGCGAGGGTTTATTTCCAGGTGTACTTCTCTTCCCGAGGAGAACTCCGGATCAACTTGTCGCATCATCTGCTTCATTTGCGGACTCATTGATCCCCCTGGTGTAAGAGCGGCCGCGGGGCTGTCAACGAGGCGCTTGCTCACATTAACCTCGGCCACCCGGTCACCAAGGGCTTCTTTTATCCATTCGCACAGGGCGGATGCTTGATCGGCATCTTCGGGTTGCTCATCAGTGGTGATTTCCTCCAGTTCTATGCCTGACTGAGCGATGGATACCAGTTCCTTATCGGCATAAGAGGGCAGGGCGCCGACAAGGTACTCGTCAATGGGGTCGTAGAGGAAGAGAACTTCTATGCTTCTCGCCTTGAAGGCTTCAATGTAAGGGGCGCTTTCAATTGCCTGTCGCTCAGGGGAAATCTGGTAGAAGATCTTATCCTGCCCCTCTTTCATGCGTGTTACGTAGTCCTCGAGGGTGGAGAGCACTCCGGGTTCCTCCACTGAGGACTCAAAGCGGAGAAGCTTAAGTAATCCGTCGCGGTTCTCGAGGTCGGTTATCACCCCTTCCTTCAGGAAACTGCGAAAACTTTCATAAAAAGTGCCAAACTCTTCTGCGTCCGATTTCGCCTCCCGATCCAGGAACTTGATGAAGCGCTTTGCAATCAGTCGATTGAGTTTTTGCACAAGGGCACTGTCCTGCATGCTTTCACGGGAGATGTTAAGCGGCAGGTCTTCGCTGTCGATGACACCCTTGAGGAATCTGAGCCAGTCAGGAAGAAGGGATTTGGGCGTTGAGTTAATCAACACTTTGTTGCAATAGAGCGAGACTCCAGGATCAACCTGCCCGAAACCCGGGCGTTCCGGGTTTTCCCGGGGGACAAATAGTAGAGCATTGATCATTAACGGAGCATCGGCATTGAAGTGCATGCGATACCTTGGCTCATCAAATGCCTTTGCCGTGAACTTGTAGAATTCCGAATACTCTTCATCGGAAACGTCAGATTTCGGCTTCATCCAGATCGCTTCCACCGTATTCACCCTGTCCCCGTCAAGGAGGATGGCGAACGGGACAAAATTAGAATAGTTTTCGAGTATTTCCCTGATTCTTGCGGCCTTGGAGAATTCTTCCTGTTTCTCCTTGAGCTTGATAACAATTTTTGTGCCCCGGCGTTCCCCTGAACTGGTTTCGATTTTATATCCTGTTTTCCCATCGCTCCTCCAGCACAGGTGTTCAGAGTCCTCGT
>CAWVVE010000026.1:0-11251 GCA_963933075.1 uncultured Verrucomicrobiaceae bacterium
AGCCGCCTGGATGGCCGACGATGCCTTTTGGGTGACCGGATGTTTCATGAATTCGTTGGAGTCGCTGGTGGTCGCCAACAGGGCAGTCAGGTGCCCTCCCGACGATTCACCCGCTGCGCCAAAACGTTTCGGGTCGAGATTAAAGCGCTTGGCGTTGAGGCGCAGAAAACTCACCGCTGCCCGGCAATCATTGATGACGGCGGGGAAAACCTCCTCCTTGCTCTTGGTATGGGTGACACCCGCGATGGCGTAGCCGCGTGAGAGCATAGGAATCAACGGTTGAGAGCGGTCCTTATTGCCCCAATCCCACGCCCCGCCATAAAACCAGATCACCAGCGGCAACGGCTTATCGGACTTGGGTCGGTAGACATCCAGCAGCATCTCGCGCTCACCATTGGTCGCGTAAACGATGTCGCGTTCGATAATCGTTCCCTTGGGAAGACGCTCGAGAATTTTCTGCGGGTCATCCTTGGCAACGACGGCGCCCACCGCCACCAGGAAACCCAAGAAAATGGCAAAAAAATGATTCATTCCTAATCAGCAGATTTTAGTGAAGCGCCGAGGAATGTGAGCAGGCGTTGGGCGTTCACTCCCTGATAAAAAAGGTTGCCGCCATGTCCGGCACCCCCGATGACGTATATTTGCACTCGTGAACCCGACTTCTGGTAAGCCTTCACGATTGCCTGCGACTGATCGAGCAGAACCGTGTTGTCCTTGTTGCCATGGAAAACAAGTAACGGGGCATCATCCCTGCTCACGTGATAGGCAGCAGAGGCCTGTTTTGCCAGCGCCGTCTTCTCATGAGCCCCCCCGCCGAGCAGGTCAAAGACCACTGAACCCTTCTCGTTCGCCCTTGAGGGCTGGGTTTTACTGCGCAGGATAAAGTCCGTCGCGCCATAGTAATCGACAGCCGCCTGTATTCTGGATGACTGGGCAAGGTTCCCTCCCACCTTGCCCTCAAGCTCTGGATTGTCCGCCGTGGTGGCCATCAACGCGCTCAGGTGACCGCCGGCACTGGCACCGGCTACGGCAATATTCCCGACCCTGTAGCCGTATTTTCCGGCATTGGCCCGCAGCCAGCGCACCGCAGCCTTGCAGTCATGCAACTGGGCAGGGAACTTTGCGATATTGCTCAGGCGATAGGAGATACTGGCCACCGTATAGCCATGCTTTGGCAACCATCTCAACAAGCACTTCTCCTTGCTGCCCTTGCGCCAGCCGCCACCGTGAATCCAGACAAGCAGGTGCGAACCCTCAGCTTGATGCGGTTGATATAAATCAAGCTTAAGGCTATGCCCATCAACCACGGCAAACTCGAGGTCCTTGATCACCTTGCCCGGCTCATCGGCATGCGCTGAGACCAACGACACAACAACGGCAATAAAACATTTTAGATTCAATTTATACATTTTTCCTAGAAACATCGTGCGGTAACAACAGAAGACAGCTTACCTGGTATGTAATTTCCTCCACGCTTCCATTGAACGCCGGAGATTGTCGCGGGAATCACCGCGAATCGCATAACACTGCAGGCCGATCACGCCGTCAAAGCCCACGCCACGCAGGAGCTCAAGCACGCCTGCCTGGTCAAAGCTGCCGCGATCCAGCGTCTGGATGAGCTGGCCCCATGAGCGACCACCGGCTTCTGCTCCACTGAGACTCGCCCGCCACAGCAGGGGCTTGGCATTCTCCAGCGCGGCCTTGAGGTCACTCTTTGGTTCCACATGGAGGAAATGGCAAAGGTTGAACATCACTCCAACGTTCTCCCGGTCACATTTTTTGGCCACCCTGACAGCATCGCCAATCCTGTCGATATAGAAACCGGCATGAGGATACAGGACAACCTTGAGCCCGGATTTCTGGGCCTGGTCTGCAATTTCCCTGACGAAGGCAACCGCCTGCTCATCCGTGTTGTTCTTCTTGCTGCCCTGCACATAAAGCTCAATGACGGTATCCCTCCCCTGGAGACCGGTGATCATCCGGGTAATCACCGGATTGTATGTGTGCCCCTGCGCACCCAGCTGACCACCCACGTAAAAACTGAAAAACTTGAGCTTAGCCTCGTCATATACCTTCAGCCTGTGCTGCAATTCCTCCCCGGCACTTGGGTTTGCCGAGCCAATGCCGTCATAACCCAGCTCCTTCAAGACCTTAACGCGCTCCTCCACCGTCTTGAAGTGGACCCCGTTCTGGAAGGCAAACAAAGGCCACTTGGCCTGTTCGGCACGAACATCAGTAACAAAGGTAAAGACAAGGACAGCGAAGATATAAAGTTTCATGACGAGGAGGATATATCGAGAAACTAACCCGAAACGGGATCATCAGGAAAGGTTTTCCTCTCGCCCCGGAACCGGGGGGATGAAGATAACCTGACCGCCGGCCAGGCGATCAGAACAACGGCAGGGGCTCGCCATCACAAATCCGCAGGGGGCGCCCCAGTTGATCGTGCAACTCTGCACGATGGTCAATGCCCATTGCGGTATAGATGGTGGCATGGAAATCAGCCGGGGAACAGGCATCAGAGCCCGGTTCAGCCCCACGTGAGTCACTGGACCCATAAACCTGTCCACCGCGGATTCCTCCTCCGGCAAGTGCCACAGAATAGACTCCGGGATGATGATCACGCCCGCCATTCTTGTTGATCTTTGGCGTGCGGCCGAAATCAGTGAGAAAAACCACCAGGGTCTCATCAAGCATCCCTCGCTGTTCAAGGTCTGTGAGTAAAGCTGAAACAGAACGGTCAAATACCGGTAAAAGGCGGTCTTTCATCTTGGGAAAATGTCCCCGGTGCGTGTCCCAGTTGTCACCACCTCCACCTGCCAGGTCCCCGGCTGAACACAAGGCCTGTACTACCGGCACACCGGCTTCAACAAGGCGACGCGAGAGCAACAGGCTTTGCCCACAAATATGCTCACCATACATTGCACGTATCCTGGGATCCTCCTTCTCTAGGTCATAAGCATCGCGTACCGGCGATCCCAGCAACATGTCAGCAGCCATGCGGCGATAATGATCAAATTGATCATAGACAAGCTCTGAACCATCCTTTTGACCGAGGGTGCTATCCAATTCCTCAAGCAAATTCTTACGATCACTGATTCGCTCCTTCTTTAGATTAAGTTTCAGGTTCAACTCCCGGTCGGTATAGCGGGTGACCCCCCTGAAAGGTTCACCGGCAGGGGTTTTCATCAGCACGGGATCATACTTTGAACCAAGCCATCCGCCATATTCCCCAGCCATCAGCTTACCATTATCATACATCGAGTAAGGCATCCTGATAGCACGGGGAGTCCCGGAATGGGAATCCTGAAACCTTGAAATCATGGCCGTTAAGGATGGCCAGTTTTCTCTTTTCTTGGCCGTCAGTCCACCGCCTGGATCATGGCCGGTGAGGCTGACATACATTCCCTGCTGATGCCCGCCATGTTTATGATGGATGGAACGGACAATAGCCAGTTTCTCGGAATGCTTCGCGAGCAACGGAAGGTGCTCACAGAACTGGATGCCTGGAGTCGCGGTGGGGATCGGCTTGAATTCTCCACGCAGGTCGGAAGGTGCATCAGGCTTAGGGTCAAACGACTCATAATGACTCATCCCTCCCCAGGTATAAAGAACAATGCAGGACTTTGCCCTGGGGGCGACCGTGCCGGCACGCGACAGCATGGAAAAAAAGCTCGGCAGGCTCAACCCGGCCATTGCCACACCGGAACGCAAAAATTCCCTCCTTGAGTGCTGAAGGTTGAACATCGGTATCTTTATCAGTTTAAATTAACCGCATTAACGCATCTTCTCAAGCTCACGCTATTCTTTTGGAATGACCGCATTGCCGATCTTTCCGGTCGTCCTGAAATAGCCAAGCGGCTGATCTTCCATGTTGGCAATCAACCAGCTGGCATTGGAATAGGTGCTCTGCTTGCGTGTTGCGCCGGGTTCCAGCTCTCCATACAGCTTTAGGCGACCCCCGAATTCAATCCAGTAGATCTTCACTTTGTCATCAGCATTGTTGGAAAAAATTATTTCCGTCCCCAATCCGGAAAACGACCTGGGAGGCTGCCCGCCATTATGTATCGGGTGCCACTTCAATTCTTCACTTGGACCGGGCCAGAAATCGGTTCGAAAAGCCCCGGCAGGAAGTCCTTCCCTGTTATAGAGGTTAGCCCGTGCCGGATTCATTGTGTAGGCATAGCGCACGGCGACCGGCTTGGCGACCTGCGGCGACTTGACGACTACCGTGTCACCATCAATGACCGCCTCGGCCCAGGTCCACTTCATGTCTTCACCGGTAATGGCGAAATGCTCAAGTTGGCCATCCTTTATTTCCTCAGTCGGCAGCAAACCCGATTTTTTGCCAACCATCAACCCCTTGCCGACATGATGAAATGAGAGACGAATTGAGCCGCCCTCGATCTTCTGGCTTTTGTATAGCGGGCCGGCCGGTACCAACTCATTCATTGCGTATGTCTGGTGCAACGCCCATTGCGCCAACCGCCAGCCAACGTCCTGCTTGTTCCTGGGATGGATGTCATTGGCCGCTCCGATATCGGTAATCACCGCCATTCCTGTCCCCGGGATGTCCAGGGCCCGGGTCTGTGCCTCGCGGATTTTCGCCCAGCCATCACCTCCGGCAGGATTCCGGTTTGCCTGCTGAAAATTGGCGAGTTGCACCCAGTAAAAAGCAAGGTTCTCATTTTGGAAAACTCGCCTCCAGCCGTTGACCAGAGCATGTTTTTTTTTGTAATAGCTATCTCCCTCGGAGCCATTGGATTCACCCTGGTACCAAATCGCTCCCCGCATGGCAAAAGGGGCAAGCGGATGAACCATCGAGTTGTAAATGGCTGAGGGGTCACCCCCGCCAACCCCGGTTTCTGCCTTGTAACCCTTCACCTGCCCGGCAATGGCAGACAACTCGGGGACTGACTCAAAGCCCGCCAGCGTCGTCCAGGGCTCAATGCGTGTTCCTCCCCAGTTGGAACCGATCAAACCGACCGGGACACCCAGTTCCCGCTTCAATCGGCGCCCGAAGAAATATCCCACCGCACTGAATCCTCTTGAAGACTTCGGGTCACAGGTCCGCCAATCGCCGGTACCCTGCTCTTTAGGCAGGGGGCTGACAGTATGACCCGGGACATTAAAGAGCCGTATCAATGGATAATCTGAAGCAGCGACTTCCTCCTCCGCCTTCATGCTGTTGCCAAGGGCCCACTCCATGTTCGACTGCCCCGAGCAAAGCCACACCTCGCCAACGAGGATATCCTCTAGGAGAATCTCCTGCTGACCCTGCTCGCATGTGATCGTCATCACCATCGGCTGCTTGCTGGCCTTGAGCGGATCGAGCTTTACCATCCATCTGCCCTCGGCCCCCGTCTCGGCAATCTTCACCTGGCCGGCGAAAGCAACCTTTACCTTTTCGCCTGGTTCAGCCCAGCCCCATACCGGCACCGGAAGGTCACGCTGCAGAACCATTCCGCTACCCAGAACGGCAGGCAGTTTAACCCCGGAAAAAGCCGTCCCGGAAAAGGTCAGTGCGGTAGAAAAAATAACAGTCGCCAGCCAACGATGCGCCCGGGGATATTTTATGGAGGTCATTATATTACGAAAGTCGTCGTCCGGTTTTTCCGGCAACAAAATCAAATGGAAATTTTCAGTTTTATAGCTTGGGAATCACCGCCTTCGCATTCTTCTGCTTGGTCCTAAAATACCCCAGGTGATTATCATCCGCATCAGCAATCAGCCAGGTTGCCCCTGTATACGTTGTCTGCTCCCGTGAATCACCCGCAGCAATATCCGCATAATATTTGAGTCCGCCTCCGTAATCCACCCAGTAGAGTTTCACCTTCTGACCGGATTGGTTCTCAAGGTGCATAAGGAGAAAATCCCCTGAATTCGACTTGGGCAAAGGACTTCCGTCAACCATCATCCACGTGAGCACCTCAAGAGGTTTAGGCTCCTCCTTGGGTTGTTCCGCTGCAGCTGCCACCTTGTCCAAGTCAACACCTCTGATGATTCTCAAGGCCGGCAACGCTTTCTGCAACTTTTCCACCCCGTCCTCAGTCACGCCGGTCTGCCAGACAAAGAGTTGCCTGAGGTTCTTGAGACCAACAAGATAATCCAGTGCCTTATCGGTGATTTTCGAGGAATACAGGTTGAGGTACTCAAGTTCATGAAGAGCCCGTAAATGCGCGATACCCTCATCACCCACCGCGGTACGCTCCAGATGAAGGCGACGTAATTCGTGAAGTCCCTTAAGGTGGACCAGGCCGGCGTCTGTAATCCCTGTATCCCTGAGATTGAGAATCACCGTGTCCTTTAATGCCCCGACGGCAACAAGTCCCTGATCATCCAGGCCTCTTCCGGTCAGCTGAAATTCCACCTGCCGATGTGTGCCATTCATCCAGGAAATTTGACCTCCATTTTTTTTGATTGCCTGCTTCAGGACATCAGAATTTGGAACCGCTTCGACAGGTAAAATGACCCCCAGCGAAAACAATAAAAGGATGCGTATCATGGAATCCCCTATCAGGGGGTTAACGTTTTTTCTAACCGACACCTGCTTATTTTTCAATCATTACCTTATTCCTTCCAGTTGCATACTGAATAAATAAACCGGCCCTTCCACGCCGCAAAATAAATGTATCGAATTGCTGTCCCAATTACTTTTTAGCACCCTTACCCCACCGGGTTTCCCAGATTGCCGCCAGCTTCTCCACTTGAGCGGGCTGTTTGTCGGCCAGGTTATTTGTCTCGGTCCGGTTCCCGGCAATATCGTAAAGTGACCATGGACCTTTCCCCTCACGCACAATCTTGTAATCACCCTTCACGATCGCGTGGGTGCCTGCATGATTGAAAATATAGGCGTGATTGCGATCATTGGTTCCGCCTTTCATGATCGGCACCAGTGAAACGCTCTCATGCGGGTCGATCGTGCTGCCATTAAATTGCGCGGGATACTTGGCACCGGCAAGTTCCATGCATGTGGCCATCATATCGACCACATGCCCCCTCTGCAGCGAAATGGATCCCGCCTTGGTCTTCAATCCCTGTGGCCAGTGCGTAATGGCCGGAGTACACGCGCCGCCGTTATGCACGTTCATCTTGTAACGACGCAACGGCGTGTTCTGCGCGTTTGCCCAGTTATGGCCGACACTTCCATAGGTAAGCGGCCCTCCCATCGGCACGTCATACCTGTCACCTACCGCCACCTTCTTGCCCTCTTTCTTGGCCTTGGCCAGGATGTTGTTGGCGGTATTCCACCCATTCCCTCCCAGGTGCTCGGGACAGGCTCCATTATCGTGGCAATAGATGATTAAAGTATTCTCAAACTGTTTAGTGTGCTTGAGAGCCGAGGTAATCCTGCCAACAGCCTGGTCCATATGATCAACCATCGCCGCATAAATGGCCATGTTGCGGATACGCCACTCCTTGTGGTCAATGGTCTCCCAATCCTGCACACGACTCTCCCTCTCAGGCAACGGCCAGCGCTTGCTGTCGATAATGCCCATCTCAAGCATTCGTGCATAACGATCCTGGCGAAGTTTTTCCCAGCCCCCCCGGTACATCTTGAGATACTTCTGGATTGATTTCTCAGGCGCATGCATCGGCCAATGCGCGGCGGTAAAGGCAACGTATTGAAAGAAGGGCTTCTCCGACCCGGAAAATTTCTCGATCTGCCTGACGGCCTCCTCCCCGATCTTGTCCGTATAGTAGTAGTCCTTGCCGTCCGGCTCGGTAAACTCGGTATTGCGCGCAAGGGTATAGGGATCCCAGAACGAGCCCGCACCTGTCATCGTCCCGTAAAAATCATCAAACCCGCGCTGGATCGGGCCGTCTTTTTTCGGGTTCATGCCAAGGTGCCACTTGCCCACCATGCCGGTCTGGTAACCGGCGCTCCTGAGAACCTCGGCAACCGTTACCTGTGATTTCCTGAGATTGTTACTGTAGCGACCGCTCAACATGGTGGCGCGTGTTGGCCAGCACCGCGCGGTATTGTAGAACTCGGTGAAGCGCAGTCCCCCTGCAGCGAGGGCATCGAGGTTGGGTGTATTAATCTCCCCACCAAAACAACCGAGGTCGGAAAACCCCATGTCATCAGTCAATATGATAATGATGTTCGGACGTTGCGCCGCATGCAGGGAAGTACAAAACAACAGTGAGGCTATGGCGATAAACAAACGCATGATAAAACTCTAGTCCCGTGGCTGGAGGTTGGCAATCCCCATGCGAACACGTATGAATACGTATGAATACGTACCAGGCACTCCATGGGGTATATCCTTTGCTATTGCCTGCCCATTTTCTTTCATGTAAGACCTAGTCATGCCCTTTAGATTTCTTTACACCATCACCTTCTCAATCCTGTGGCTCACGACACCTGTCCCGGCGGCAGACAAACCCAACGTGATTTACATCCTCGCTGATGACCTGGGTTATGGCGACCTCTCGCACGCCGGCGGCAAGGCCCCTACACCGCATTGCGATCGCCTTGCCAGGGAAGGCATGCGCTTTACCGATTCGCACACCACTTCTTCAGTCTGCACACCCACGCGTTACGGCATCCTCACCGGTCGCTACAACTGGCGCAGCACCTTGAAAAAAAGCGTGCTCTGGGGAATGTCGGAACCCTTGATTGAACGGACAAGACTCACCGTTCCCGGCTTCCTGAGGCAAAACGGTTACCACAACGCAGTGGTGGGCAAGTGGCACCTTGGGCTTGGCTGGAAAATGCTGCCCAATGGAGAAAAGCGCAAACCCAAGTCCGGCCCTGCCAAGGGCGACGGCTGGCAGATCGATTACGCCAAAAAAGTTGACGGTGGTCCACTGGCAATTGGCTTTAACGAGTCATTCATTATCCCGGCATCCCTGGACATGTTCCCTTACCTCTACCTGAAAAATGATACACCAACCGCATGGGCCAACACCACCAAGGCATTCCTGCAACCCAACCGTCCCGGACCGGCAACAGAAGATTTTGAAGCCATTAACTGCCTGATTGATTTCGCCCGTGAAGGCCGTGCATTCATTGCCTCAAGTGCCAGTGGTGATAAACCCTTCTTCCTTTACCTACCCCTGACCAGTCCCCACACCCCTATTATCCCCTCCAAAAAATGGCAGGGGAAATCATCCCTTGGCCCGTATGGTGATTTCCTGATGGAAACCGACTGGGTGGTGGGAGAGGTGCTGGCTGAACTGGACAAACAGAAAATCGCCGATAACACGATCGTTATCTTTACCGCCGACAACGGTTGCTCACCGATGGCCAAAATACCCGAGCTGGCCAAGAAAGGCCATAAGGTCAATGCGGATTGGCGCGGCCACAAGGCCGACATCTATGAAGGCGGTCACCGGACCCCGTTTCTCGTGCGCTGGCCAGGCAAGGTGAAGGCCGGATCCTCTTCAGACCAGACCATCTGCACCAGTGACCTGTTTGCCACCATGGGCGATATCCTTGACCAAAAAATCCCTGAAAATGCCGCTGAGGATTCCTTCTCCTTTCTTAAGATCCTCACCGGCACCCAAACCGAAAAGCCCACACGCCCCTTTACCATCCACCATTCCATCAACGGTTCCTTTGCCATCCGCCGGGGGCCCTGGAAACTTGCCCTTTGCCCGGGATCCGGAGGATGGAGTGCACCTAAGCCTGCAGCCGCATTCAAGAACAAGAAACTGCCCCTTACCCAGCTTTATAACCTGAGCGATGATCCCGCCGAGAAAAATAACCTGAGCAACCAGAAACCCGAACTCGTCAAGGAACTCATTGGTGAACTTGCTGTCGCCATCCGCAATGGCCGGACAAATACCGGTCCCAAGCAGAGCAATGAGGGTCTCCCCAACACCTTCAACAAAAGACTCCTCGCCATATACCCCCTGCTTGGAAAATAGCCGGTGAATTTCTCTGTTCATTCTTTGGCATGTCACTAGACTCAAGCCCTCCTAATGTGTAATCATAAGCGCCGATTGAATTCAATAATGCGGCTTGGGCATGTATTGACAGCCCTCCTGGCAACAAGCATTTCCACCCACGGGCAGAATCCCCTCTCTGTCTCCCCACCGGAGAAGGACAACTCGGTAAAGGCACAACTGGCATCCTTCTCCCTGGACGAGCGCCTGCAGGTCAACCTGTTTGCCGATGAAAGCATGGGCATTGCCAATCCGGTCTGTTTCCGCTGGGATGCTCGCGGGCGGCTCTGGGTGTTGTGCACCTGGGCATATCCACAACTCAATCCGGAAAAAAAACCGGACGATAAACTGGTCATCCTTGAGGATACCAATGGTGACGGCAGGGCGGATAAGGTCTCCACCTTCGCCGACGGGCTGAACATGCCGACCGGGTTCGCACTGGGCCACGGCGGGGCGTATATTGGCAACGGTCGTGACCTGATCCATATGCAGGACACAACCGGGAACGGCAAAGCCGACCAGGAGGAAATCCTGTTTACCGGTTTCGGCACCGGCGACACGCACCAGAACATCAACTCCTTCGCCTGGACACCCGGTGGCGAGCTGCTTTTCTGCCAGGGCCTGCACTGCTTCTCACGCGTGGAGACACCATGGGGCATCCGCCGGCTTGACGAGCACGGTTCATGGCGCCTGCGGCCGCTGCGTCGCCAGTTGCACAGTTACCGCCGTACTTCCGGCGGCGGCAACCCATGGGGCTACGCATTTGGTGACTGGGGCGAGCCCTTTATCAAGAGCAACGGCGGCGGAGTCAGTGAACTGCTGCCGAGCATGGTTCATACCGACCACATTGGTGGTGGCTACTGGGGTGGCGCAATGCAGATTGGCGCAACGAAGATCAAGTCAATGGCAATCAACATTGTCGACTCACCGCACCTTCCAGAAGACCTGCAGGGCGATTTCCTGATTGCCGGATATTTCGCACGCAACATTGCCCGCCTGCGCCCCGCAACTGACGGAGCGGGACATAAACTGCAGACACTCGCGCCGCTACTCACCTCATCACACAACGCCTTCCGCCCGGTAGACCTTAACACCGGTCCCGATGGTGCCCTGTATGTCGCCGACTGGTTCAACCCTATCATTGGTCATTATCAGGCCTCTCTGCGACATCCCAACCGGGATAAGGATCATGGCCGCATCTGGCGCATAAGCGCCAAGGGGAGCCCGCTGCTTAAGCCACCCATACTGGCTAAAATGAATGCCACACAACTTTGCGAGCAACTCGCCCAACCGCTGCGAAGGACCCGGCAACTCGCCAAGCTGCGCCAGATGGAACTGCCGAAAGCCGAAGCCATTA
>CAWVVE010000027.1:0-10695 GCA_963933075.1 uncultured Verrucomicrobiaceae bacterium
CTCGAAACCCTCCCAGCGCCCGGCACGTTCCTCCTGGCCTTCGCTCACCGGCTTAGTACACGGCCAACAGCCTATGGAGCGGTATCCCCGATCATGGAGCGGATTGTAGGGAATTTTCTGTTCTGCGAGGTATTGCCAGACATTTTCCCGTGACCAATTAACCATTGGATTGAGTTTGAGGATGTAGTTTCCCCGCAATTTGTCGAACTGGTAAAGCTCGAGGATACCGGTATTCTGTCGCTGCTCGGACTGGCCACGACGTATACCGGTAATCCAAACATCCAGCGTGGCTAATTTTGACTGCAACGGCAACACCTTGCGCATCTGGCAGCAAGTCTCCGGACGGCTTTTCCAGAGTTCCTTCCCCATGGTATCTGCCTGTTCCTCGATTGTTTGCTCTGGCGTAATTGATTCAATATCAACATCCCATAAATCCTCCAACCGTTGCTTGAGTGCAATCGTCTCAGGAAACAAAAGACCGGTATCGATGGTGAAAATCGGAAAATCCAGGTTCGCCTTCCGCGCATGATCAATAATGACAAGGCCTGATCCCTGAAAACTCGTGCCAATAGCTGCCCCCTTGCCAAACGTTTCCCAACACCAAGACAATACATCCTTAAGTGATTTATTATCAAGGCGATCCGATAAATCTCGGACATCGAGATCCGGCTTGCTATCAAGGGTGAACGCCATATTTTTCAATCAGGGAATAAAAATATACACCCTATTCTCTATGGGTAAAGTATAGATTATGATTGGGTGCTCAAAGGGAAATCCACAAGCAGCCTTCGAGGAGAAGGCGATTGCTTGGCGGATTTATCGGTAATCCAACAGGAAAAATCATTAAATAAGGTCCATCCAACAGGAAACCTCAACTCAAGAACATCACTTGGGCTCTCCAACCGCTTTACATTTACTGATCACCGTCCTATACTCCGCGCCCCATGATTGGATTTTTCATCGGATTTCTCACAATTGTATTGGCACTGGTCTGTCTGCTGATGGTTGTCATCGTGATGATGCAGAAACCAAAGCAGGAAGGACTCGGTGCGGCTTTTGGTGGTGGTGCTGTCGACTCAATGTGGGGTGCGAATGCCACAAACATTCTGCAGAAGATCACTGTTTGGCTGGCCGTGATGTTCTTTGTCATCACCATGCTCTTGGCAATCCTGGTTGGGGTGAAACAAAAGGGGAAAATCAACAAGGAACAACTGACAACACAGCCGGACAAGCCAGCCGTTGAAGGAAACAACACCAGCGTTGGACCCACACCAACCACACCTCCACCAGTAAATCCCATAACAACCGATCCTATACAAATCCCCCCTGCTCCCAAGCCGGATGGTGCAACGCCTGAGCCCGGAACTGAGGCTCCAAAGCCGGAGGCTGCAGCGCCTGAGCCCGGAACTGAGGCTCCAAAGCCGGAGGCTGCAGCGCCTGAGCCCGGAACTGAGGCTCAATCCCCCAAAGCTGGGAAAGAATCTGACACAAAAGAGGAAGATGCCTCTGACCCGGCAAAACCTACCCCCTGAATTTTTAAGGAGCGGTTATTCTCCTGCCCGCTCATCAAATGAGAGTGCCGTGGGAAAAAATTAGCCACTACGCCACTTATCTTGGCTATCGGGCGTTTGAAGGCTTGCTCAAGATCCTGCCTCTAAGCTGCGTGTTCGCAGCAGGCAAACTCTGCGGCTGGGTGTCCTATTACCTGCTGGGTCATTATCGCAAGCTCGCACAGCGCAACGTCCGGCATGCCTTTGGTGAAGAAAAATCCCGGCAGCAAATACGCAACCTTGCCCATCAAGCCTTTACAACCCTCGGCGCAAACCTGCTGAGCAGTATCAAGCTGGCCACAATGAGTGAGGCAGCCATCCACAAACATGTTGAGTTCGATGGTGAAGAAAATATCAGGGACTGCATTGAGCAGGGGCGAGGCTTTATCTACCTCTTAGGGCATCTGGGCGCATGGGAAATCCTTTCCCATATCACCGTGATCACCCCTGAAACCCCGCGAGCAACCCTTTACCGGCCGCTATCAAACCCTTATTTAAACGCCCATATCCTCCGGCGCCGTGAACGCACCGGGCTAAAGGCCTTTGACCGCAAGGATGGCTTTGCCGCTCCAATTACCCACCTTCGCAAGGGCGGAAACATTGGCGTCCTTGTTGATCAACATGCGGGGGATCAAGGGCATTGGTGTCCTTTTTTCGGCCGACTTGCATCAACATCCAGCCTGGTTCCACTGATGGCTGAACGCACAGGTGCTGCAATGTTCCCACTCTCGATCATGACCCTTGGCCATGCCCGCTGGAGAATACGCATAGGCAAATCCATAGAACCCGGCAAGGGACATCCGATTGCCACAACGACGGCACAAATAAACCTTTTAATGGAAACAATCATCAGGCAATCACCACGGGACTGGTTCTGGGTGCATAATCGATGGAAAACACCCACACCAAAGTTCCTGCTGACGAAATACCGACGCGGCTATTCACTCCCTCCGAATATGTCTGAGGTTGATCTCAAGCCATTTAGAATCCTTGTGCGTTCCCCCAACCCGCTCGGTGACGCATGTATGTCAGTGCCGGCAATCAGGGCAATTAAACGCGGACGCCCGGACACTGAAATCACTGTGCTTTGCCCTGAGAATCTCACGCCTTTCTGGCAGGGTGAGCAAGATGTGGACCATGTCATTTCCCGTTCCCGGTCAGCAAGTAACCGGTCAGTGGCGAAAATCCTTCGTGAAAAAGGCCCCTTTGATGTCGCCATCCTCCTGCCAAACTCCATCCGTTGCGCCATTGAGGTGAAAAAAGCAGGTATCCCTCATATTGTCGGCTACCCGGCAAAATGGCGGAACAGGATGATTCACCAACTGATTGTCCCCAGGGACGCTTCTACCGGCCCCCGCCCGCACCACATTACCCATTACTTGAAAATCGCCGAGACAATCGGTGCCGACCTCTCAGATCAGACCATTTTCAATCCTCAACCCGGGATGCCAAAGCCGGACCCGGAACGCATCGCAATCAGTGCCGGGGCGGATTACGGGCCATCGAAATGCTGGCCCACTGATCGCTTCATTGCAGCCGCCAGGCATATTAACGAAAGGCATCCTAATGCTCATTTCGTGCTTCTCGGCACAAAATCTGAGATGGATATTGGAAAGCAGATCGCCGGCGAACTGGGTGCACGCTGCAAGGACATGACGGGAAAGACAAACCTGAGCGACCTAATGGATGAACTCAGGCGTTGCGTATTACTTATCACCAATGACTCCGGCAGCATGCACCTCGCAGCACACCTGGGGATTCCCACCGTGGCAATATTCGGTTCCACGGACCCCGCATGGACCGGGCCTCTTGGTAAAGGGCACGAGGTAATCCGCCACCATGTCCCGTGCAGCCCATGCTTCCTGCGCCAATGCCCCATGGACTTCAGCTGCATGACCAAGATTACACCTCCTGAAGTTGCAGGGGCAGTCGATGATATCTTTAAGCGTCTAGCGTGACCACCAACACTTTTTCAGGTTGTCGCCGCACCTTCCGCGAGTAGAATAACTGCGGTTGTCCAGAGAATATGGATTTTCGACTGACGAATCCGCCAGGGCCTGACGGCAGCAACGGTAGTTTGTTCGACAATGCCGTAGTTCTCTGGCAGCCACTTTTTTTGCCCCTAGCCAGGACTGTCCACGGCACTCCCAAAGTCAATAACCGGCATGCCGTCCTGATCTTCACGTGTCCTTGGGGACTCGTTGAGCAAATAGTCCGGTGCGCCGCGCATCTCGATGATTACCTTCTCCGGGTTGCGCCTGTTTAGTTTACCTGAAGCATACCCCATGCCGGGATCCGCAACATCCGCATCCCTCATCTCAAAATGAAGATGTGCAGGATAACGTCCTTCAGCACCACCAATCCTGCCAACTGATTCCCCCCTTTTGACCAACATGCCAACGGCGGTCTCAATCGCCTCAAGATGCGCATAAACCGTCTGCATCAGTCGACGCCCTTTACCACTTCCCAACGCGTGCTCAATAATCACCATCTTGCCCCAGTCATCAGAGGCGTGAGCAGCAAACACAACCCTCCCTGCCGCCACGGCATAAACGCGGTCACCCAAGTCGGTATCCCCGCCGCCGATGCCATTTAAGTCATCGGCAAGGTGATAGCTGCCAAACTTGCGGTTGAATGCCATGAACGGCTGCGCGTTATAAGTCAATGCGCCGTGCTCTGAACCTATGGGACTATCAAAGCGTGTTGCCTGTGGACTGCGGGCAGCGTCAATTGGACGAACAAAGCAAAATCTGCTGTCAGGAGCAACTGCAAGCCCATCAGCATTGCGATAAGGTCGCCATGCCCCATAATCCTTGAGAATCACCCATTTTTCCTCCACAGGTACCTGATTTAAAGCAATTGCGACCACAATCACCAGCAATACGGCAAAAATGGTTGCCGGAATCGCCACTGAAAACTTCAAACCCTCAAAAAAACGTCGTGGTGGCACGTATTTGACGCGACCATTGCGGCGGTGGAAAGTAGACACTTTAGCAAACTGCCTTATGACTCCAGAAGTGCGAGAAAAAATCCAAGTCCTTTTTGACTTGAAAGGACTGCGTATGACGCACCCGAGACAGGTCATCCTTGATGCTGCCTTCTCCGACCAGGGGGCTCATTTCACCGCCGATGAGTTATTTGAAAAAGCCAAGGAACTCGACAACAAGGCATCACGTGCAACGCTCTACAGAACTCTGACACTACTTGTGGATAGCGGGTTGCTCCATGAAATTGACCTGGGCAAGGGAGTCACCTCCTATGATCCCAACTTTATTGACAGCCCTGATCACAACCATCTCATATGCATGGACTGTGCGGAAGTTATCGAGTTTGAAGATCAGCATATGAGCGTTCTTGGGGATTGCGTTACCCGCCGCCTTGGTTTCACCTCCGCCAATAAAACAATCCAAATCAAAGCCAAATGCGAAGCCCTGCGTCGTAACGGTTCCTGCGTGCGCAAGACAGGCTAGCAACCTTTCCTGCCTCCAACTATCAACCATCATGTGGAAAGGCCGTTTTAAAGAAGCCACTTCTTCATTGCTGACCCAATACGGAGAATCCATCTCCTTCGACTGGCGTCTCTATAAGCAAGATATCGCAGGCTCATGCGCCCACGCCCGGGCGCTTGAACGCAAGGGCGTCATCGACGGTGACGAGCTGTCGCAGATTATTGAGGGGCTGGAAGCCATTGAACGTGACATCACGGGGGGACAATTCGAGTTCGATATTCAACTTGAAGACATTCACATGAACATTGAGGCCGAGTTGACCAGACGCATAGGCAACGCCGGAGCCAAGTTACACACCGCTCGAAGCCGCAATGACCAGGTAGCGCTCGACCTGCGTCTCTACTGTCGTGATGAGACAGTGGTTATGATGCAAAAGCTCCGCAGGATGCAGAGTGCACTTGTCAATTGTGGCTCAGAATTCAAGGCTGCCGTTTTGCCCGGATATACACACCTGCAACGCGGGCAACCCATACTCTTTGCCCATCACCTGCTCGCCTACGTTGAGATGTTTGAGCGCGATACAGGACGCCTGGGGGACTCTCTGGAACGTATTAACGTGATGCCTCTGGGATCGGGTGCGCTTGCCGGCAGTACCATTGCACTTGACCGCAATTTCATTGCGGAGCAGCTAAACTTCAGGGCAGTCAGTCAAAACAGCATGGATGCCGTCAGTGACCGTGACTTCGTTGCCGAACTTCTGTTTAATCTGGCCATGATCGGCGCTCACCTCTCAAGGCTCAGCGAGGACATTATCCTCTGGTGCAGCAGTGAATTCGGATTCGTGACCCTTGACGATGCGCACACGACGGGCTCAAGCCTAATGCCACAGAAGAAAAATCCCGATATTGCCGAACTCACACGCGGAAAATCAGGACGACTATACGGCAACCTGATGTCAATGCTGACAACCCTCAAGGGTTTGCCAATGACATACAACCGTGACCTGCAGGAAGACAAACAACCCCTGTTCGATTCAATCGATACAGCCGGTGCCGCCTTGGAGATATTCGCCGAGATGATTGACGGCATGAAGGTTAATGAGGCCGCTGCGCGCAACGCCTGCAGTGACTACATGCTTTTTGCCACTGACATTGCCGATTACCTTGTAAAAAAAGGGGTGCCCTTCCGTGCGGCACATGAAGCCGTTGGGCAACTCACAGCTTATTCGCTCGAGCACGATACTGCCTTCCCGGAAATCAAACTTGAGACTTACCGGGAATTCTCGGAGCAATTCGAGGAATCCGTCTTCTCATTGTTCGATATCGACTCCGCACTTGCAGCAAGGAGTGCGATCGGGGCACCTTCACCTGAGAATGTGGGCGCAAGGCTCAGTTACTGGGGGGGAAAGCTGGCGAAGGATTAATATCCGGATCGCCCTGCCACTCTTCGCTAAAATCCTTCTCAAGGATTGACAATCAATTTATCCGGTTCACCAGAATCATCAACACGACACTTTCATCAGCCAAACTTAATCCCAGAATAATTGCATTTCCCGGGGAGTAGTTTATCAGATTCTCCCGTCCCTCATCCCGCAGGGACAATCACAACTCAATGTATTTCCTGAAGAAAATCATCAAGCTTGGCAGCAATGCTGCAGCAAAAAAGTTTGATGACTCCGAGAAACCCTTTCTCGAGCACCTCGAGGATCTGCGCGGCACCCTCATGAAGGTGATCGGAACCCTGGTGATCTCCACGGTCATCGCTTTCATCTTCTACAAGCAACTCATCATTATCATTAACTATCCCGTAGAACAGGCGGGATATGACTCAAAATTGTTGGTGCTAAGCCCATTCGAGGGTTTCATGAGCGTCCTCAAGATCTGCATCTACGCAGGCTTGCTCCTCTCATTCCCACTCATTCTCTACTTCATTGGCGAATTTGTCATTCCCGGCCTCAATGAGAAAGAAAAGACACTGATCATCCCCGTGGTCATCGCCAGTTTCCTGTTGTTTGCCTCCGGCGTCATTTTTTCCTACTTGGTTGTTATTCCGCGGGCGCTGGACTTCTTTCAGCAATTCAACGCCGGTGTCGATATATCCACCGAGCTGAGGTTTAAATATACCGTCTCCTTCGTGACCATGCTCTGCCTGGTGTTCGGATTGTGCTTCGAGCTCCCGGTGGTCGTGATGTCACTGGTGAAACTCGACCTCCTCAATTCGCAGATGATGCGCTCCACGCGTTCTTACGCGATCGTAGCCATGTTTGTCCTTGCGGCAATCATCACGCCAACTCCGGATATATTCACCATGTCACTGCTCGCAGGTCCCATGGTGCTTCTCTACGAACTGTGTATATGGATGGCGTGGTGGCTTGAACGAAAAGACGCAAAGCGCGAGGCACTGGAAAAGGAGAAAGAGCGCAAGGCTCTCGTCAAAAGCCTCGGAAAACAAAAACAGCGTGAACAGGCAAAGGACACTGAAAGCGCGGACGATGAATCAACAGTATCGGGAACACGAGCATATGATCCTGATAACGAGGCCGTTTACCAGGATGAAACCGGCGCCGCCGACAAACAGGAAAATGACGAGAACAGTGCTGCATTCGACGAATATCATACCGGGTTGCAGGATGATGTAGCGGACATCGACCCCAGCAGTGACGCGGTATGGAAAACTCCCGGCAACGATGGCGGAGAAAGCGGGACTGATGACTATCACGATCAACACGATGCTGATCACGATCAACACCATTACGACCACAGTTACCACGATGACGGCTACTACAGCGGTCCAACTGAGGAATTAAAACGCTCCCTGCGTGAAGAGCTTAAGGCGGACCTCAAGGAAGACCTCAAGGCGGACCTCAAGGCGGACCTCAAGGCGGACCTCAAGGCAGACCTCAAGGCAGAGCTTAAGTCGGAACTCATTGAAGAGCTCAAGCAATCAATGGGCGAGGATCAGCAGGAAGAGCCATCCTAATGGGCCGACGGCCAATTACAGCTGACACTGCATGAATGATGCTCCTGCACAGGTAACCTGTGATATCTACTTCCCGGCTCACAGCGCAGAACATGCACCTCTCCGGTAAAAATGAAGGGACAATGCCTCTAGAGACAATGCCAAGTCGCAGAGAAAAAGCCTAAGCCGCCGAAGAGGCAGTTACGACTTATAACGCAAGCGCTTCTTGTGACGGTTGGCACGCATACGCTTCCGGCGTTTGTGCTTATTGGTCTTGGTCTTCCTTCTTTTCTTGAGTGAACCCATTGGATTATATAAGGCCTCCCGACAGAACCGGGGGAGATGGTTATACCATCAATCAGGGAGGTTCGCTAGGCCTTTTTGCCTCTCAATTACCTCAACAACTCCATCGATAGCACTTAAACCAAGGAATTTGGTGCCATTCGCCCATCCTCTTTGCTGTTACAACACCAGCTTGTTTAAGGGGTATTCAATAATTCCCTCTGCCCCTAACGCCTTAAGTTGCGGAATTAATTCACGCACAACAGCCTCGTTGAGCACGGTCTCAATGGCCATCCAATCCTCGTTGGCAAGTCTTGATACTGTTGGATTGCGCAATGCCGGCAGTTTCTCAAGAAAGAGGTCAAGCTTAGCCGTGGGAATATTCATCTTCAGTCCAACCACATCACGTGCAGCCTGTGCCGCGCTGAGCAAGAGCGCCATATTGTCGATCTTTGAACGTTTCCACTCATCCTTGGCTGCAGTTTTATTGGCAATGAACTGCGGGTAGGATTTCATCAGCGTATCCACAATACGCAGTTTATTTGCCCTCAAAGATGAACCGGTCTCGGTAACGTCAACAATGGCATCGACTAATTCCGGAACCTTCACCTCAGTGGCCCCCCAGCTGAACTCCACATCAGCATTCACGCCCTTACTCTTCAGGAAATCAGTGGTAATTCCAACGCTCTCGGTAGCAATGCGCTTTCCTTCGAGATCTTCCACCTTCTGAACCGGTGAATCTTCAGGCACTACAAGAACCCAGCGTGTCGGGTTGCTCGAGGCACGACTGTAGGCAAGGTCACAGATCACATCAACATCAGCCTTGTTCTCCGCAATCCAGTCCTTGCCGGTGATGCCGCAGTCCAGAAACCCATGATCCACATAGCGACCGATTTCCTGGGCGCGGATGAGACGCAGCTCCAGTTCCTGGTCATCAGAGGTGGGGCGATAGGACCTGGAAGAAACGTAGATATTCCAACCGGCCTTCTCAAAAAGGTCGAGCGTTGCCTGCTGCAGGCTGCCTTTCGGTAGACCGAGGGTTAACTTTCGGGATGACATAATACTAAGTTATTCAGGTAACTCGGGGCGGGTAGATTGCGCCCACTCTCCGACACTGTCAACGGCAGGAAGTGAAAGTCAGCTATAATACCCCTCCGGGGACAGTATGCGCTAGCCCTCCACTCTCAAACGCAGGAAGTAACGGCTGTTCATATTGACCTCGAAAGACGTACACCAAACCTCAGTCTGCGTGCCGTCCCCATGGCGTATTATCGAGTAAGGAAACGCCGAAACTACGTTCCAGGTCTCAAGATCTTCGGAAAATTCAACGAAGTAGAGCAAATCCTCGGCAGCAACCTGCCGGCGAAAAGTAAATGTCATATATTCTCCGGTGTCCTCACCCCCGGTAAACTGACGCCTATCGACCTGCGGGCCTTCCTCAGTGGATGGAGCTCCCGAATTTGTTGCAAGCGCGTATTCAAGCAGGTTACTCAACCCATCATTATCCGCATCATTATTCCACTCTGCCTCATCTCCCAGGCCGTTGGCCGCCGCCCAGTCAGAAAAAACAATGCCGTCATTGGTTCCGGGAGATCCGCCCGGCAAGCGGCTGCCACGCCATGCCGCAGGATTAGGGTGATCAGTCGTTTGTGAAGCGGACGGGGCATGCAAAGTCAAGCTGAACCCCTCACCATCCGGTTCTTCCGGCCAAGGCCGCTTATCTCCATAGGTAAATTCTATAATCGAAATCCCGGCACCAAAAGATAACCTCAGATTTTCCCCGCTGTTATCAAGCTTGTTGTCGGTTGCCCATTCTCCGGCAACAGGCAACCCGTTTCCATAACGCGATTCAAAAGCATCCTGATTTTTCACAACCAGCAAATAAGAGCCGGCCGAGATGACCGTTCCTGGAGAAAAATCAAAATCTATTCCCTTGGTAAACCTCACATCGGTAAGGTCAACCTCAAGACGACTGGCATTGAACAGTTCAATGAATTCAAAGTCGGAAGCTTTCCACCCCCGCTCCTCTTCTTCAGCAGTTGATGCCAATGGATGGTAATGAACCTCACTGATGCGCAAGGCGGCAACATACGCACTTATATCCGGGCTGGATGCAATAAACCCGAGGGGTGCCGACCAGTGACTCCAGCGACCCTCAATGTCCTTGTGCCGAACCCTTGCCCGGTATCGGCAACCAGGACGCACAGCTCGCGCCGGGTAATCCACGGCCGCAATGAAATGATCAAGTTCACCACTTTCCCAGCCAGCCTCAATCTCGTATTTCGGTCGCTCGATCTTGTTCAAATCCTGTGGACGTGTAACCTCTGCCAACCGCCATTCCATTGCCGCAAAACCCGACCCGGAAGGGCTTGAGTAGGCAGAGGAAACAAAGCGCAGGGCGTTTACCGGGAAACCGGGGCTCCCGCCGTAGGTGATGACAGGTGTATTTGGAATTC
>CAWVVE010000028.1:0-10604 GCA_963933075.1 uncultured Verrucomicrobiaceae bacterium
ACATTGCCGGCGGGCTGCGCATCGCGCGCTCCTTCCTGCGTGATGTCATTGATCTCGGCATCCCCACCGCCACAGAGCTGCTTGACCCGGTCACCCCGCAATACATTGCCGATCTGATCAGCTGGTCGGCAATCGGTGCGCGTACCACCGAGTCGCAAACCCACCGCCAGATGGCATCGGGACTTTCCATGCCGCTGGGATTCAAGAACACCACCAACGGCTCAATCACTGCAGCGGTAAACGCCATCAAGGCCGCCACCAGCCCGCAGACCTTCCTCGGTATCAGTGCCGAGGGAATTGCCTCGGCAGTGACCACCAATGGCAATCCCCACTGCCACATTATCCTGCGCGGCGGCGAGAACGGGCCGAACTACACAGCCGACCATGTTGCCGACACCGCCGGCCAACTTGAAAAGAATGGATTACGGCCGGCCATCATGATTGATGCCAGCCACGACAACTCCGGGAAAGACCACGTCAACCAGCCGGCGGTATTGGCCGACATTGTCGCCCAGCGCGCTGCCGGCAACACGAACATCATCGGTGCCATGATCGAGTCGAACCTTGTCGAGGGCAGCCAGAAATTCCCGCAGCCGGCCGCAGAGCTAACCTTCGGCCAGTCAATCACTGACAAATGCATCGACTGGGAAACCACCGAGAGGATCGTCAGCGAAGCCGCAGCCGCGTTGTAGGT
The DNA here is from genome assembly GCA_963933075.1 of uncultured Verrucomicrobiaceae bacterium. Lineage (GTDB taxonomy): Bacteria > Verrucomicrobiota > Verrucomicrobiia > Verrucomicrobiales > DEV007 > CACIUL01. Next base: position 695 of record CAWVVE010000028.1, read on the forward strand.
TTCACGGATCTACACTTCGGTGTGGCTACTTTCCTGATAGGGAAGTAGACCCGTGGATATCTCTATCCCCATTACCCCTGGTCGGGATTTTTGCTCTTATCCAGGACAAAGCGGGAGAATTTCTTGCCGTCGCGGAACGCCACGGCCCGCCGGGTAGTTCTACTTCGTCCACTTAATCGTGCATTTCCACTTCTTGCCCTCCTTGACGAATTTTCCAACACGCCGGGTGGCACCCTTTGGAACATTTTTTACAGCATCAGACAAGGCTCCTGCCCTTGTGTAACCATACCCTGTTGCGTAACCGGATTGCTTTTGCTCGTCGAATTGCTTTTCCGCGCTTGCTAAAAGAAAACGTGTCCTACCCTCGAGAGGGTGCGCATTGGCAAACGTGCTCACCATGAGCAGCACAGGGATGAGCAGCATGACCGCATGTAAATATTTCGTGTAAGGAGAATTATTTTTGATCATCATTGTTCACCGTGTTGTAAGGCAACTGGAAGCCGCCGGGCACCTGAAAATACAATTATAGGAAAATCCTAGCAACCCTGCCCGCAGTTGGCAATCCTCATGGCTAATGATGCTTGCAACACGCGAACGGGATAGCGGCTGAAATCCAAATGCAGGCATTCAGGGCCTAAGCCCACAGCGGAAAAAGAACCAGACTGACAACAAGGTATTCAGTAATCACGCTGAACACCATGGGTGTGAAATAAAATCGGATAAAATTACCCATCGGAGTATCTAAAAATACAGTAAGGGGTTTGGAAACAGCCCATGTTAATCCGAACATCACAAAGAACCCGACGAAGCCGGCAATCCCCCCCAGGGCCGCGAGCTTCATTTTTAGTAAGGTAGTTTTCCCGTCGGTGTAGGCCTGAAACTTCTTGCCTAATGCAATGTTTTTCTCCGCTTCCGCTAGCCAGTGGGCATCATCTTTACCTTCAGTATTGGCAGCCTCTGTTTTCAACTCCTGCGCAAGCTCAACAGGATTGCGCAATGCATCCTGTAAGTAATCTTCAATGAGAACCTCGATAAGGAACCAATTGGTGAAGATTGATATCAGGGCCGTGATGATTGCAGCTGTGATTTTCATTTTCCGGTCACCGGTATGATATCACTTCATACACAAATCTACACCCCGTCAGGGCCAAAATTATCAAAAAAAGACAAGGGCTCGGTATTTCCGGGTATTTATGCGTTAGCGTAAACCAGATCACGCCCCTAAGCTTTCAAGTATGCAACCGCATCCTGCATTGATTATCCTGCTTGCCACGGCTTGCATGCTCAATGCGCAGGAAAATGCCGACTCGGAAACCAAGGACCCCTTCGGCCTTGATGAGCTGCCAGAAATTGCCGAAGTTGACCGGAGCACGGCGGATATTGCCGCCGCCACCCGGGGCTCGCTGGTGGTTGTCACACAAAAGGGGCGGGACGGGCAGACTGCCGGCACGGGAAGCGGGTTCGTGCTCTCAAAGGACGGATTGATCGCCACCTGCGCGCACGTCATCGGTGAATCCAGGCCGGTGAGCATACGCTTTGAGGATGGAACCGAACATGAAGTCACCGCAATCCATGCATGGGATCGCACCCTTGACCTTGCCATCCTCCGGATTGACGCGAAAGGACTCACCCCACTGCCACTTGCCGAACCGGAAAGTATCAAGCAGGGCGCTGAGGTGATCGCGATGGGTAATCCTCACGGGCTTGAGTTCAGTGTCGTCCGTGGCGTTGTCTCCGCATTGCGCGACATTGAAAACCAGTCCCTCATCCAGATCGCAATCCCGATAGAGCCGGGTAACAGCGGTGGTCCCCTGCTGGATACAGGAGGAAAAGTTCATGGCCTGCTGAACATGAAGTCCGCAATTACCGAAAACCTGGGTTTCGCGATTCCCGTCTCCAGCCTCCGCCGACTGCTCGACAAACCCAATGTCGTGCCCATGGATAAATGGCTGACCATCGGGCAGCTCAACCCCGCGCGCTGGAAGACGCTCATGGGGGCACGCTGGCGGCAACGTGCGGGAAGAATCACCGTCGTGCAGCCGGGAAACGGCTTCGGTGGACGCTCACTCTGCATTAACCAGCGCCAACTCCCGCCGATACCCTATGAGGTCGCCGTTGAGGTCAAGCTCGATGATGAATCAGGTGCGGCGGGACTGATCTTTGAATCAAACGGAAACGACAAGCATTATGGGTTCTACCCCAGTGCCGGGAACATGCGCCTGACGCGTTTCGAGGGGCCTGACGTGCTGTCATGGACGATCCTTGGTCAGGTTTCCACCGAGTCCTATCGCCCCGGCGAGTGGAACCGTATCCGCGTGCGCGTGGATGAAAAAAAAATCACCGGGTTTGTGAACGGGGAAAAAGTCCTTGAACTGGAGGATGGCGTGCTGCGCGGCGGCAAGGCGGGACTGGCGAAGTTCCGCTCCACGGAGGCGGAGTTCAAGCGCTTCGAGACCGGCACGGACATCGCCCCCGATGTCGCCCCCCAGGAGATAATTGCAAAGCTCGAGGCCCATATTGAAAAACTTGCCGGACATCCTGGAGACATTGACGCCGTCGCCGGCCTGGCCGGCGACGCCGACCTCAGCCGGTTGCTGCTGCAGAGAAAAATCAAGGAACTTGCCGCCAACCTCAAGGAACTTGAAAGGGCAGCCGAGAGTGTCCACTGCCGCAGCATCCGCCGGCAACTGATCAACGAACTGGGCAAGGGGCAGGAGAGCGATCTGATCACCTGTGCGCTGCTGCTGGCAAAACATGACAACCCTGACCTCGACATGACCGCTTACCACGAGGAAATGGAACGCATGGCCGGAGAGCTTTCCCGTAAGGTAGCCCGTGACGCCCCCATCAGGGACAAGGTGGCAGCCATTGCCCAATATCTCTTTGAGGACAATGGCTACCACGGCAGCCGCGCAGATTACTATAACCGCTCCAACAGTTACCTTAATGAGGTCATCGATGACCGTGAAGGCATACCCATCACCCTCTCAATCCTCTTCATTGAACTCGCAGCTCACCTGGATGCCGAGCTGAAGGGACTCGGGCTCCCCGGGCACTTTGTCGTGTGCTATGAAGAGGCGGGAAAAAGAACCATTGTCGATGCCTTTGAGCGCGGCAAACCCCTGACAACGGAGAAAGCCAACAGAATGATCCGTGACTTCGGCGGCAGTGGAGTCATCTCCGACTATCCTCCTTCAGGAAAACGCGCGATTATTCAGCGCATGATTTACAACCTTAAGGGCATCAGTATCGAGGAAAAGGTCTATCCTTCCGCCCTGCGCTATGTGGACCTGTTAATTGCCCTCGACCCTGATGATGCCCAGGAGCATCTCAGCCGCGCACTGCTTTATGTGCAGAATGGACAGGGCGACAAGGCCAAGGCGGACCTGGAATGGCTGTTTGAGAAAAAACCAGAGGGCATGCACCTTGCACGTCTGCGCGAACTCTACAATCGCCTCTAGGCAGAGAACCACCCTTCCGCTAACCGAAATTCAACGATTCCGCGCAGGCCAGAACCTCGCCGAATGGCAGGTGTTCCAATAGCCCGAAGCAGTCATGGCGGGTCAACCTCGCCCGACTGGCTGCCGGACTGCGCAACCCGCAAAGGAAACGTGCCGCTTGTCGGGGTGAATTCAGGGAGGTGTGTCGTTCTGCCACAAGGCCATGCACCGCTCTCATTTCATCCGCGGTTATCTCTACCGGAACATATTCGGGCAGTTCTCCCTCAGGCATACCCCCGTTGCACACATCGCATTTTCCGCAATCAACACCCGGCGACTCTCCAAAATACTCGAGGATTAAGCCCACCCGGCAGTTCACCCCTGCAGCAAATTCCACGACATCATTCAACCTCGCAATATCCTGTTCCTCACGTCTCCAGAAGAGCCCCTGGAATCCCGAGGCCAACTCGCCAATATTACAGGCAGGATCCAGCAGGCGGTAACCATTCCTGCGTCCCGATGGCTTGGCAATGATATCACCTGCCTCCTCAAGGTCGCCGATCACCCTGCGCACCAGGTCCGCTCCTTCGCCAATCTGCCCGGCAATCTCCGCTGTTGAAAGGGTTAACCACCTGCGTCCACGCTGACCGGCTGCAAAAATTTCCTTCAGCAAAGATCTTCGTCTCCCGTCATATCCTGCCAGCACTGCATCCTCGTCACGTAAAAACTCAATCCTGTAGACATTGTAAAAGGGCGCAGTCGCCATGATTACCCCCTTCATCTCAAGATAAGTCATGATGGTCGCAACAACCATCGGCCTTATGTCATAGATCGATGAAAGTTCATAGTGTGAAACATCGAACTCCTTCCCCTGGCGCAATAAGCAGTCCAGCATGCCCCGCACGGCATTTGCCGTAGGAGTATCTCCGTAAATAAAATTCTCCAGCACAATGCGGTCATCCAGGCAGACTAAAAGTTCACAGAAAGACTCCTCTCCATCCCTACCGGAGCGGCCTATCTCCTGCACATAATTCTCCAGGCTCTTCGGGAGGTTATAGTGATAGACCCTGCGGATATCAGCCTTATCGATGCCCATGCCGAAGGCAATGGTGGCCACAACGACATCAATTTTACCCCTCATGAACTGATCCTGAACCTCAGCACGATACTCGTCCCGTAACCCGGCATGATAGGCCTTGGCATTGACACCGTTTGTTTTCAGGAATGTCGCAACCCTCTCGGCGGTAAACTGAAGGGTGACGTAAACCACCGCCACTCCTGCCCCCGCCTTGACCCGATCCAGCAGCAGACTGTCACGCTCACATTCTGCGCAGGGCATCACCCTTAGGGCAAGGTTGTCACGCCGGAAGCTAAGCTGCACATGATCCTGCTCATCAATACCGAAGTTGCTGCGAATATCGCCACTGACCCTCGGCGTGGCCGTGGCCGTCAATGCCAGCACCCTGCCAACCCGCAATTCCCTGGAAAAGTCGGATAACTTGAGGTAATCCGGTCGGAAATTATGCCCCCACTCGGAGATACAATGCGCCTCATCGACGGCAAGCATCGCGATCTTCAATGCCTTTATCCTGTCCCGGAAATTGATATTTGCCAACCGCTCGGGTGCAACATAGAGCAACTTGATATCGCCCGAGTGGAGCCCGTGCCAGACATCGTCCGTATCCTGCGCTGAAAGGCTTGAATCAAGACGGGCTGCCCCGATCCCCCTGCCCTTCAGGAAATCCACCTGATCCTTCATTAACGCGATCAGCGGTGAAATAACCAGCGTCACGCCATCAAGCAACAATGCCGGCAATTGGTAACAGAGGGATTTCCCTCCACCGGTAGGGAACACCGCCAGGGCACTGCCCCCCTCGAGCAGAATATCAATTACCTGCTGTTGGCCGGCCCGGAATGACTCTAATCCAAAACGGGCTAATTCCTCATTAGCTAATCCCTTTCGTGGCTTTTTCAGGTCACCATACTCACTCAAATACAATCCACTGTCGAACCCTTCAATCGATGAGCCCAGTGGTAAAACCCCTCATCAGGGGTGATTAACAGGACCTGCGACCCCTATCCTGTATCTCGCCGTGAGCGCCTGACTGTCACGGTATCTCCAAGAGCGGGCTTGCGATTTGCACCCACATAAATCGTGACACGAGTGGGCTCATCGCTTCCCGCGGCAACATCAGCACATTCCAGGGTCACTTCATGGAAATCACCGCGGAAATTGGAAGCAATCACCTTGCCAACGATATGCCCGCCACCGGAAACCTCCTGGGTAATCTCCAGATCAGCAGGCCTCACAAGGATGTCCGGAGCGCCCTGTGGCGCTTCCTTGCCCTCAAGCAACTGGCAGGGTATGCGATTGACCTTGCCAAACAGGCTTGCCGTGTACTCGCTGGTGGAATGAAAATACACACGCTCAGGACTGCCGACCTGCTGCAGTTTGCCCTCCTTCAAAACAGCCAGGGTGTCTGCAACGGCAAGCGCATCACGCGTGTCATGGGTTACGATCAACGCCGAGGTCCCGCTACTCTTTACAATACGCCGCAATTCATCACGCAGGGTATCCTTGCGCATCGGGTCAAGATTGCTGAAGGGTTCATCAAGCAGAATGAAGGACGGTCGCGGTGCCAGTGCACGCGCCAGGGCAACACGTTGTTGCTGACCGCCAGAAAGCTCGTGAGGAAAGCGTTTCTCAAGCCCATCCAGACCGGCGAGCGTGACAATCTCAGCCACGCGCTCCTCACGCTCAGAGCGATGGGCAATCCCATGCAAGCCATAGAGAAGATTCTTATGAACATTGAGATGGGGGAAAAGAGCATAATCCTGGAAAACAAACCCGATATGCCGCTGTTCCGGCGGCACTGAGTAACCCTCCGTGAAAACAAGTTTCCCGCCAATGGCCACAGTTCCCGTGTCGGGTTGCTCAAGCCCGGCAATAATTCGCAGCAGTGTCGTCTTGCCACTGCCACTCTCCCCTACCAGCGCCATGATATCAGAGTCCCCGAGGACAATCGACACCCCATCGAGTGCCGGCCGGGAAGCTCTTGGGAAACATTTGGATATTCCCTCTATTTCCAGTGAGTCAGACATGTGGTCGCTTACGCCCTCAGTGACCGGCGAATCAATCGATGTAAGATAATCACTCCCACGCATCCGGAAAGCACCAATATCAAGGCGGGGAGGGATCCTTCAGCAAGTCGTTCCTCCTTATGCATCAGGCCGAAGGTCTGGGTGGCCAGCGTCTCAACATTCGGTGGGCTTAAGACCAGTGTCAGGGGCAATTCCTTGAGAATATCCACAAACAGGACAATAAGCGCACCCAGCAACGGCAGGCTGAGCAATGGCAGGTGAATACGAAAGAAACTTCCCCAGGATGAACGCCCCAGAATGCGTGACGCCTCATCCATACTCCGGCGTATAGATGCCATTCCCGCCTCGAGTGGAGCCAGGGCCGGGGTCATGAAGCGCACCGCATAGGCCATCACCAGGCCGATTGGTGTGGCTGTAAACAGGATCGTTGTCAGTGAATCGGCAGGCACCAGCCTCGAAATGAAGGCTGTAGCACTCAGCATTGCGATCACCACCACCGCCCCGGGAAGGGCATAACCGAGCATGCACATCTTGGAAAGAATCCGCATGGACAACCCGGGGAAAATACGGGCCGCATAGGCGAGAAACAACGCCGCAGCGAGAATGACAACACCCGCCAGCAGCGCCATGGAGAGACTCCCGAAAACAGGTCGCATGAGTTCGCCAACCTGAACCCTGTCAATACCGTGCCAGGCAAGTTTCAAAAGTTCCCACACAGGCAGCAGAAAAGCGAAAAACAAAAGCGCTGCACAGCATCCAAAAGCTATGGCAGTCCCGAATGCGGTTTTTGGTTTTTCGACCAGGTTACGCCGTGAGTCGTGATGGGCATGGAAACGGGAACGACCCCGCAGCAACATCTCCGCGATAATGATTGCAAATACCACCAGCATTGCCACCCCGGCAAGACGGATAGCGGAATCGGTGTCTTTCCAGTCATACCACTGGTTGAATATCCCGATGGTAAGTGTCTCAATACCGTAGTGGAGCATTGCCCCGTATTCGTTCATCACCTCCAGAAGGACAAGCAACAAGCCACCGATGATCGCGGGACGGGCAAGGGGTAATCCCACCGAGAACAGGCTGCGCCAAAGGCTGCGCCCAAGTAATCGTGAATTTTCAATGTACGCACCGGATATCTCGGCAAAACCGATCCGGGCGGCAATATAGACATAGGGGTAGAGAACCAGTGCCAGCACAAAAATTGCCAGACCATGGTTGAACACGCCGTTGGCGATCAACATCGCGTCCGCACCGAAATGCTCCCGCACCCAAAGCATCAAGGGATCACGCAACTCGTACTTGGCAAAGTCATAGGCATAAGCGGCAACGTAAGTGGGAATGGCCATCGGAAACATCAGTGCCAGTGAAAAGAACCTTCTCCCGGGAAACTCCCAGACAGTTACAGCCCATGCTGCCCCAATGCCGAAGACCGATGCCAGTATTCCCGTTCCCAGAAGCATGATCATTGTTCCCTTCACGTAACTGCCCAGAACCCCATAGCCGACAACCTCCCGCCAGGCTTCACTTGGGGAATTGAACAGGGTCGCCACCACTACCACCAACGGCACCGCAATCAACAGCGCGATTAATGCTGCACCAATCCACCAAACCGACCCGGAAAGTGAATGGAGGCGGTGAACAACTGTGACCGGACGGCTCAATAATTATCCTCTCTACCTGCTATTTCCAGCGCACCCGCGCAAAGATCTTGACCGCCGCCGCGTTCTTCTCCCCAAGGGTCTGTAAGGACAGCATGTCCGCCTTGAATTCTCCCCAGGATTTCAGCAGCTTTGATTGAGTGCCGGAAATATCAAGCGGATACTCGTAAGTGGTTTCAGGGAAACTCGCCTGGGCATACGGACCAGTCAAAAATTCAAGCAGCTTGATCCCGTTGTTCCTGTTCGGGGCACTCTTGATGACCCCTCCACCACTGACATTGATGTGCGCGCCGCGACCGTTCTGGTTGGGGAAAAACACGCCGATTTTCCCCGCGACCTCACGATCTTTCGGATCGGGAGAATTCGCCAGTAAGCCGACATAGTAGGTATTGGCAATCGCCACGTCGGCGATGCCGGCTGCCACAGCGCGTATCTGGTCCCGGTCGCTACCCTCAGGAGGGCGTGCCATGTTTGCGCGTACTGCCATGGCCCAGGCTGTTGCTTTCTCCATGCCCGCAGCAGCCACAATTGAGGCCAGCAACGACTGGTTATAGATATTGGTAGAGGAGCGCGCCACGATGCGCCCTTTCCACTTTGAGGCAGCCAAATCCTCATAGGAAGCCAACTCGGAAGGCTTGACCCGTGCTTTTGAATAGATAAGAACCCGTGCCCGTACCGTAAAAGCATGCCAGTGATTATCCGCATCGCGCATATTCTGCGGAACCTGTGCCGCAAGTTTTGCACTGGTGGCGGGCTGCAAAACACCGGCATCCCGGGCACGCACCAACCGGCCGGCATCAGCGGTAATCAATACATCAGCCGGCGAGTTCTTGCCCTCCGCCTTGAGCCGCTCCAGCAAAGCATCAGCGGAAGCCTTGACAATATTGACCTTAATACCTGTCTGTTCGGTGAATTTGGCATACAAAACATCATCAGCCTCATAATGACGGTGCGAATAGACAGTCACCTCCTTGGCAATACCCGCCTTGGGCAGCAGAAAGCCCATGGCAATAATGAGTAGAGTGAAAGAAAATGGCAGGCGAAGCATCAAGTTCATCAGATAGGGCCAGGTAAAGAGAAGCGGGAGGTATTAAGGCTCAACGGTATTGAGACTCATTATCATTTGCCATGGTGAAGCCTGAAAAGCAAGCAGTTATTGAGTCGTTAACCGCCAACCCGCGGCATATTCGCCAATATTGAGGATCGTAGTTTAGGCTTGGGAAAAAAGGCATCATCAGCCACCGGTGAAGGCCTGAAGAAAATTCAGAAGTGACCTGCCTTGCCGGGGAAAGCAGCAATAGCTTGTCATTTGAGTTGCCAAGGCAGCAGGAATTGAAGGATGTTACGCCACTGATCGAATGGACATTTTTCTTCATATAGACGGGCAAAAAATCGGCCCACTCAACATTTACGATGTTCGCGACAAATTACGCCGTGGAGACATCACGCCTGATACCAAGGCATGGGTAAAGGGCATGGAGCAATGGCAACCCCTGCGCGAGTTGGGTCCCCTGAAGGAAAGCGTTGAAATTCATCTTGCCGACGCGGGCGCCGATGAAATACGTATCAGCGAAGAAGATCGCAGGAATCTTGCTCAACAGGTCGGTGCTTCGCAAATCGAGAAACCCCGCCCCTGGCTTCGCTTCTGGGCAAGGTTCACGGATACCCCCATCCTGCTCGCACCAGGCATATTGGTAATGAATTATTTTA